>JAKCBB010000007.1 GCA_021839365.1 bacterium
TACACCTACGCCGTAGGAACCTCCTCCGTCTACGAACTGACCTCCTCTTTCGAGAGCGACAAGTACCAAACCCAGGCCGCAGGCTCCGGAAACCCCGATCCCACCACCTACGCCACAGGCAACGACCTTTCCTTAACCCCCTTCATACACGGACTCGTGGGATACTGGCCCCTCAATGAAGGATCTGGGACGACGGCGTACGACGACTCCGGATGGGGGAACAACGGGACGATCAATGGTAATCCTTCGTGGGTTAGCGGTATTAATGGTGAAGTAGCGCCAGATTTTACTGCTAGTACACAAAATGTAAGTATGGCTGGGGAGTCTCAATTAAACATTGCCAAGAAAATAACAATTATGGGGTGGGTGAATTATAACAGCTCAGTTAGCCCCGGATGGACTTGTAGACAATTTGGTACCACCCCTGGTTCTTATAGTGGATACAATATCCAAGGAGGAGACCTTAAGGTTGATATGTTATTTGGTAATGATTCTTCTTGGCAAGAGGTGGAAGGTGGCCCCACTGCCCCTCTAAATATATGGGTTTTCGAAGCTGCGACTTTTACAGCTAACGGTAGCGGTATTGGTTACTATGATGGATCGGAAGTTATAAGTCCGTATTCCGTTACAAGCCTAGACCCCAATATTGGCTCTGGTTTTTGGATAAACGATCCAGCGAATGGAAGTTGTAATGAAAAAATATCCCAAGTTAGGATTTACAACACGGCTCTTACATCAATGCAGATCCAGGCGATCTATAACTCTGAAAAACCGCAGTAAAAAATCAATTGCCAGTCTGCGGTTTAAAGGCTTTGATAATCTGATCCATATCCCCGTCCATTATCTTTTCGATATGGTGCCACTTTTTACCTATGCGGTGGTCGGTAATCCTGTCCTGCGGGAAGTTGTAAGTTCTTATCTTTTCCGATCTGTCCGCTGAACCTATCTGCTCGCGGCGCAGGCCGGTTATTTTGCTCTCCTCGGCTTCTTTCTGGGCTTCGTATATTTTTGAGCGCAAAATAGACAAGGCTTGTTCCTTGTTCGCGGACTGCGATCGCGCCGTCTGGGAAGAAACAACGACGCCCGTCGGCTTGTGCACGATTCTTACCGCGGTTTCCACCTTGTTGACGTTTTGCCCGCCGGGTCCCGAGGATCTGAAAAATTCTATCTGTAAATCGCCCGGGTTGATATCGAATTCTTTCGGCTCTACCACCGGCATTATGGCTACCGAGGCGGTTGAGGTGTGGACTCTTCCGGATTTTTCCGTTTCCGGTATCCGCTGAACGCGATGCACGCCGGCCTCCTGTTTCAAGTCCGAGTACGCGTTTTCTCCTTCTATGCCAGCGATAAAAGATTTATAGCCATTGAGACTTGTCTGGTTTGAATCGATAAGCTCGAATTTCCATCCGCGCTTGGCCGCGTATCTCTCATACATTCTTGCCAGGTCTCCGGCGAAAATAGCGGCCTCATCTCCTCCGGCCCCGGCCCTTATTTCCAAAATAGCTTTTTCCATTATTTATCTAAAGAAGATAAAAACAAAGAACCGACTAGCTAAGTCGGTTCCTATACGACATTATTTCTTATTCGCTCCCTTCTGCGGCTTGCGCAAACTGCCGCGCATCTTCTTATCGGAACGGGTCGCCTCGGCCTTAAGACGGCGGGCCTTGAACTTTTCGATGCGTCCGGCCGTGTCAACGAATCTTTCCTTGCCGGTATAAAAAGGATGGCAGTGGCTGCAGATTTCAACTTTCATATCCGGCTGAGTCGAACCGGCTTTAAAAGTGTGCCCGCAAACGCAGCTGACCGTCGCTTCCGGATAGTATTTCGGATGGATATCTTTCTTCATATATAGCACGGTTAGACTACCATAGATAAAGGAGATTTGACAAGAGCGTTCCATGCTTTTAATATGGGGACTAGCTACAGTCTAGGACTGTTCTTTTGCGAGTTGAATACAAAAGCACACAAACAACAAGTAGAAATTTTTTAGTTGTTCCAGTCTATTTTTTTTGAGGATTTGATCCTGGTCCAGGATGAACGCTGGCGGCGTGGATAAGGCATGCAAGTCGAGCGGACCGAATCTTGATGAGATTCGCCGAGTAGCAATACAAAGCGGAAGGATTCAGGGCTAGGTTAGCGGCAGACGAGTTAGTAATACCTTGGTACGTACCCCGAAGCGGAGCATAGCCAGCCGAAAGGTTGGGTAATTCTCCATGTGGTCGCAAGATTAAAGACGCAAGTCACTTCGGGAGCGGCCTAGGTCCGATCAGCTAGTTGGTAAGGTAATGGCTTACCAAGGCTATGACCGGTAGGGAGGGTGAGAGCCTGATTCCCAACGAGGGCACTGAGACACGGGCCCTACTCCTACGGGAGGCAGCAGTCGAGAATATTCGACAATGGGCGAAAGCCTGATCGAGCGACGCCGCGTGCAGGAAGACGTCCTTCGGGATGTAAACTGCTTTTCTATGGGAGAAAATAAATGATAGTACCATAGGAATAAGAGGTGGCTAACTTCGTGCCAGCAGCAGCGGTAATACGAAGGCCTCAAGCGTTATCCGGATTCACTGGGCGTAAAGGGTGCGTAGGGGGCTATGCGCGTTTCTCGTAAAATCTCACCGCCTAACGGTGATATCGCGGGGAATACGGCATAGCTAGAAGGTGCGAGAGGTTTGCGGAACGCATGGTGTAGGGGTGAAATCCGTTGATATCATGCGGAACACCGAAGGCGAAGGCAGCAAACTGGCGCATTCTTGACCCTGAGGCACGAAAGCGTGGGGAGCAAAAAGGATTAGATACCCTTGTAGTCCACGCCCTAAACTATGTTGACTAGCCGTTTTGAGTATCGACCCTCGGAGCGGCGCAGCTAACGCGTTAAGTCAACCGCCTGGGAAGTACGAGCGCAAGCTTAAAACTTAAAGGAATAGACGGGGACTCGCACAAGCGGAGGAGCATGAGGTTTAATTCGATGGTAAACGAGAAACCTTACCAGAGCTTGAAATGTTAGCGGAAATCCGCCAGAAATGGAGGATGTCTCTCAAGGACCGCTAGCACAGGTGTTGCACGGTTGTCGTCAGCTCGTGTCGTGAGATGTTCCCTTCAGTGGGGTAACGAGCGCAACCCTCGTCCCGTGTTACAAGTGTCACGGGAGACCGCCCCCTCCTAAGTTTTTGAAGAAATTCGAAGATTTAGGAGGGGGAGGAAGGAAAGGATGACGTCAAATCAGCGTGACCCTCTGATGCCCTGGGCTACACTCATGCTGCAATGGCCGGTACAAAGGGTTGCCAAACCGCAAGGTGGAGCTAATCCCAAAAAGCCGTCCTCAGTTCGGATTGCGGGCTGCAACTCGCCCGCATGAAGTTGGATTCGCTAGTAATCGTGGATCAGCAGGCCACGGTGAATACGTTCTCGAGTCTTGTACTCACCGCCCATCAAGTCAATGAAGCCGGGAAAGCCTAAAATGCGTTTCGCGCGTATCAGGGCTAGTTCGGTGACAGGGGCTAAGTTGTAACAAGGCACGCGTAGCGGAAGCTGTGCGTGGAATAATTAAACTTTTAAGAATCGACCACTCCTTAGCACGCCTTAGGCGAGCGAAGGATGGAAAAGGTTTTAATCGAGGAGCCTGAAGTCTCGATTCTAATCATGTTTATCTTGATTAGCGCTGTCCTAAGCCGCGCCTCGCGCGGTCGGACAAGACTGGAACAACTAAAAGATTTCTACGCTTTCGATTTTCATTGACCAGCCGCGTTAATGAGTGTTATACTGTAAACGTATAATATTAAGTATATTTATGCCCGCTAAAAAAGTATTACTCGTGGAAGATGATCCCTTTTTGTCCCAGCTTCTTTCTACAAGGATGCAGAGAGCCGGATTGGATGTCAGTAAGGTTATGGACGGAGAGGAAGCCGTAATTTTTCTTAAAGACAACAAGCCCGATCTTATCCTTCTTGATCTCATACTTCCCAAAAAATCAGGATTCCAGGTTTTAGAGGAGATGAGGGCTAATCCTCTTGTAAAAAACTCTCCGGTCATAATTATCTCCAATCTCTCTCAGGAGTCGGACGTCGCCCGCGGCAAGGAATTGGGAGCCGTGGAGTATTATGTAAAAGCCAGGACGTCCATCGATGATCTCGTGGCTCGAATAGCCAGCCTGCTTGTCGATGGCCTTAGTAAAATGGCGGCATAGTTCTTAAGAACAGCGACAGTTATCCACTGTTGTGCAGCATTAGGATTAATGTATAATACTGATATTAGTTTATTTTAGTACATAAACTTTTAAACAAAAGGCCAAAAAAATTGAAATATATGTCAAACAAGAAAGGGTTTACTCTTATAGAGTTGTTGATAGTCATTGCTATTATAGGCATATTGGCGGCGGTGGTCGTATTAATCTTAAATCCAGCCCAGCTTCTGGAGCAATCGAGGGACAGCAGGCGCGTGCAGGATTTGGACAATCTGAACACGGCGATAGGAACGTGGTTGGCCGATGTGGCCACAACCAGCTGGGCGGCCGTCTTAAACTGCACTTCCGGCACGGCGTGGCCGGTAAGCGGAACGTGTACCGCGGTTACTTCGAGAGCAGTCGACAGTACGGGATGGGTTCCGATAAACTTCAACGCGATGTCAACCGGCACGCCGATCCCGGTTCTGCCGATAGATCCGTCTAACGGGAGCACGTGTACCAGCGGACAGACGCCTAATGTCTGTATGTATGGCTGGCATTCCTCGGCTACTACCGGGCAGTACAAGCTCATCGCCAACATGGAAAGCACGAGGTATCAGACCAATCAGGCGGCAAACGACGGAGGAACGATATCAGGATGGTACGAAATCGGCACCAACCTCACGGGACTCTAAGTCGCAGACCAGTTATAAAAACTCCCCGGTTACTAGCCGGGGAGTTTTGAGTTATAATCTTGAAATAAGGAACCTGTAATATAACCGTTACGACACGATCGTTTTCTAACATGCGAGTCGTATTAAGCTCTAAACCGCAAGATCCATGACGACGCCAATAGACATTTTTATTGTAACAAGAGGACACTTCCTCATTTTTTTAATTGCGGTTTTTGCGGTCGTTTTCGCTTTTCAGCTCCTTTTCGGGTTTAAAAAAATAAAGAGCATAAAAGTATTCAAGATATTCTACTGCGCCAGCGCGGCCTTTCCGTTCCTTTACTATGTTTATCTTACTTACGCGCAATATGTGGAGTGGAAGGGAGAAAATGGCGTGGCAAAATATCTTGTTCCGCCGTACACCGGCGCGGGGTACGTGGTAAAGTATCACTTTATAGGATTTTACATGTACTATCTCATTTCGTTAATGATCTCATTAATCTTTCTGTTCGCGGCGATAAAGCTTAACGAAAAGTTCGGAGAAAGATTTTTCGAGAAAGAAGAACCGTATCTCGGAGCATTAGCGATTAATTTGACCGGCACGCCTGGATTCGTTGTCTATCTGGCGGTTCTGCTTGTCGGCCAGCTTCTCTCTACCCTGACAATATGGATAATCGCCCGTAAAAATGAGCGCGTTCCATTTTATTATTTATGGTTGCCGGCCGGAGTATTTGCTATACTTATCATGTATATGTCGCATCTGTTTTATTTTAATTAAGCAACACTAGATGCTTCGCGTTCCCGAAGAAAAAATAAAGGAGCTTGTTTTGAACGAAGGGCTTATGAGCGCCGCCGACTTCGACGTTCTTAGCGAAGAAACCAAGCGTCTCGGACAAAGAATGGAAGACGCGTTGGTCTCAAGAAGCATAATAACGCAGGATTATCTCAATTCCTTTCTTTCCAAATATTTCAACATCCCCCTCGCCGGACTGACATCCGAAAAAATAAACAGAGACGTTCTGAAACTCCTGCCGGAAAGCGTAGCCAGAGAAAAAAGGGCGGTCCTTTTTAACCGCGAAACAGATGGGACGATAGATGCCGCGCTCGAAGATCCGAGCGATCTCGTCGTCCTGGAGTTTTTAAGAAGCTATCTAAAGGCCGGCATAAGACCGTTTCTGGCTACGACGGACGACTTGAATAAGGGATTTGCCCTTTATGGCAGCGCAGCCGCGGAAAACTATATAAAACTCATAGAAGAAAATGTCCGGGCCTCGATGCTTAGCCGCGCCAAGGGAGAAGAGGCCGCCGGGGAGGTCCCGATAGTGGCTATAGTCGACAACATAATTTCCTACGCGCTTTCCCTTCGCGCTTCCGATATTCATATCGAGGTTCTTGAGACCAACATTATGGTGAGATACAGGATAGACGGAATTCTGCACGAAATGTTCAAGGTCCCGAAGGAAGTTTATCCAGCGATAGTCGCGCGCGTGAAGCTTCTGGGAGGCATGAAGATAGACGAACATTATAAGCCGCAGGACGGAAGATTCCGTTACAAGATAAGCGAGGATGTGGTAGACCTGCGTATCTCGATAATCCCGACTTTTTACGGCGAGAAAATAGAAATGAGGCTTCTGCCGTCAACGACCCGGCCGCTTTCTTTCGCCGAGTTGGGCATGATGGACGACACGGTAAAAATACTGGCCGAAAACATTGAAAGGAGTTTCGGCATGGTTTTGGTTTGCGGTCCTACCGGTTCCGGTAAGACAACGACGCTTTATTCGGTAATTAATATATTGAATCGCCCGGAGGTGAATATAGTCACCATCGAGGATCCTATCGAATACAACATGAAGTATGTTAACCAAATCCAGGTTAACCCCGCGGCGGGCATAACTTTCGCCGACGGCCTTCGTTCCATATTGCGCCAGGACCCCAACGTCATAATGGTCGGGGAAATGCGCGACGCGGAAACCGCCTCGGTCGGCGTGCAATCGGCTCTTACCGGACACCTTGTTTTAAGTTCTCTCCACACGAACGATGCCCCGACCGCCATCCCAAGATTAATGGATATGAGCATAGAGCCTTATCTGGTATCGGCGGTTTTAAACGCGATACTGGCCCAGCGTCTGGTCAGAAAAATACATATGGGATGCATAGAATCATATGAACCGAGCGAGCAGGAAGTAATGGCAATACGCAGTCAGATTAAATCGCTGGGGATGGATCCGGATAAGTATCAGATCCCGAGCCGACTGTATCGCGGAAAAGGATGCGCGGCGGACGGGTATACGGGATATTCCGGCCGCGTAGGAATATTTGAAATTCTCGATATATCGGAAGCGGTAAGGGAGCATATAGTAAGCGCGGATTTTTCGCTGGACAGCCTGCGGGAACTGGCGCAAAAAGAAGGGATGATTTCGATGTTCGAGGACGGTTTGCGCAAAGCGGAGTTGGGGATAACTACAATAGACGAAGTGCTAAGAGTTATAGGAGAATAAATACGAAAAACAACATCCGAAATTAAAAATTATAAATACCAGGAACATGAGATTTCACTACACAGCCTCAGATCAGAATGGCCGATTGCTGGACGGATATGTTGAGGCTAATAATCCATCCGAGGTGCTGGACTGGATGTCCGGCCAAAACTGGAAGCCAGTCGGCATAAAGGCTATCCGCGACACGGAAGTCCAGAAAGTTTTCGGTCTATTCGAACGGCAGGGTATAACCATAGCCGACCAGGTATTTTTAACCAAATACCTGGCGTTGATGCTTAAAGTCGGTACGGATCTCTTTAAGGCCATAGATATCCTTACCGAAGACTTTGAAAAACCGGCGGTTAAGTCGTTTCTCGTGGAGGTAAGAGAAGCGCTAAGTAAGGGCCAGCCGTTTTATCTGACATTCGCTAAGTATCCCAGGTATTTTTCTCCGGTTTTTATCAATATGGTTAAAGCCGGAGAAAGTTCGGGTAATTTAGAAAGAGTGTTCGACGACCTCTCAACCTCGCTCGAAAAACAGCAGGAGATAAGAGATAAAATAAAAGCGGCTCTTATCTATCCTGTCATTCTTGTCTTCATGGCCACGGCCATCCTCATCGTGCTGGTTGTCGTCATACTTCCTAAAATAGCCTCGACATTTTCCAGTTCGGGAATTAAACCGCCGGTTTTCACGAGGATTGTGTTCGGCATAGGGCTGTTTATCGGCGCTAATCTGGCCGTTATCATACCTGCATCCATAGCGGTTGTCGTGGGTTTATGGCTCTTCTTAAGAAGCAATGTCGGCAAAAAGTTTTTAAATCAGGTTTTGGCCAGGACACCTGTTATTAAAGACGTGGTTTCCAAGATGGCCCTGCAAAGGTTTGCCGCCACTTTCGCCTCCCTTCTTAAATCCGGGCTGCCTATCATTGATGCTTTGCAGATAACCGCCGGCGCATCGGGGTCTCTTGAAATGGAAACAGCTTTAAACAGAATCGCGGAAGAAGGGGTGGCTAAGGGGCTTACCATAGGCGAATCGTTCCGCCGCGAACCGGTTTTTCCCAGGGTTGTCGTTAATCTTTTGACCATTTCGGAAAAAGCCGGGCACATGGAGAACATCCTGGAAACGCTTTCGGATTTTTACGCTAACGAGATAGACTCCTCGATTAAGATATTGATGTCTTTTCTTGAGCCGGCTCTCCTTCTTACCATGGGTATCGTGGTCGGCGGAATAGCTTTATCGATAATCGTCCCGATTTATCAGCTCACAGCTTCATTCTCATGATGAACAAACAGACCGCAATGGAAAATCGTCTGGCGTTCACGCTCATCGAGCTTATTATCGTGATAGCCATAATGGGAATAATAGCGGCTGTTTCTTATCCGAATTTCTTTCCGGCAAAGTACGGGTATGCCACCAAGAAAAATGCCGAGGGGATGGTCTATAACATGAGAGAAGCTATTTCCAACTCGCAATCCCAGCTTTACGGGTACCGTTGGGGGATACATTTGGGCAGCAGCACCAGTACCGGAGGTTATTTTTACGAATTATGGTACGGTACATCGACCTTTCCTTACGGAACCGTTTTTAACTACACAGGGCTGGATGCCGGTCTTAGTTTTTCCGGCTTATCTCTCGGATCGACTCAAGATCTTTGCTTTGCGCAGATTACCGGATTGCCGGTTGATTGCGGCGCCGGATCAAGCACCTCGACTTCGATAACCATCACCTCTACTGCTGGAATAAGCAAAACAATAACTGTTAACTCAAACGGAAGCATAAGCTACTAAGCTTGAATCGTGAAATGTGGCGTGTGGAACGATTTGATGTTTCAGGTTAGCGGTGCGCGATCCGAGGTTCGCATTTAAAGATTCAAACTGTTGGTTTATAATAATGGTAATAATGAAAAGAGACAGAAGGGGTCAATCCTTGGCTGAAGTTCTTATAGCAACCGCCCTGGGCGCCATCATTATCGGTGCGGTTATCGCTTCTATAATTCTCTCTATGAGAAGCAACTCCCAAACCAGAACCTCGAGTGTCGCCGCGTCTTTAGGAACGGGCTTATTAGATAACGTGCAGGCTCTTGCCGATGGAAATTGGGACGCGATTTTCAATCTTCAGACCAAAGGATCAACCTCAACGTATTACCTGGTAACAACAGGCACTCCGCCGACGATTGCCGTATCAACCGGAACAGAGAGTTTAACCGTGAGCAGCACGACTTTCACCAGGTATTTCTCGGTTCAGGATGTTAACCGTACGAATTGCGGAACGGGCAGTATTACGACCAGCTCTGCCACGGGTTGCGCTGGCGGGTCCGGCATCTTGCAAGATCCTTCAACGGAGCTTATCACCGTTAGTGTTTCGTGGAGTAATATCGGAGGCGGGAGCAGCAGCGTGGCCGTTTCGTCTTATGTGACGCATTCCAAGGATCGCGTTACGCAGTATAATGATTGGAGTGGATCATCCGGCACACAGGGACCGGTTACGACCCCGGCGCCGGACTACGCTACTTCAAGCAACGTATCAACGTCGAGCAGCGGATTGCAATTACTGGTTTATTAATAAAAATGCGGAACATTTTTAAAAACATGAAAATATCCGAAACCGCGCTGACGATGCTTTTTATAGCAGCGGCAGCGGTTGTTCTTCTATCAAACAAAGCACTGGCTGCGACTAACATAGACTCAACCAATCATTGGGCCTGGAATGACAATATCGGCTGGACAGATTTTTATTCAACAGGCAACGTTAACGTTCAGGGCGCCGGACTTACCGGATATGCTAGTTCTTCCGTAGGTTACGTAGCCTTGGATTGCAATACTTCGCCGAACGGAAACATCTGTTCCTCGAGCAGTTTCCAGGTAACCAATGATGGAAACGGCAATCTAGCTGGCTGGGCCTGGAATGACAATATCGGCTGGATAAGCTTTTGCGGTAATGCCAGCGGCGGGTCTACCTGGACCGGTTCGACCTGGGTTTGTCCCAGCAGCCCGACCTACGAGGTAACTGTCGATGGGTATGGAAACTTTCAGGGTTGGGCCTGGAACGACAACGTAGGGTGGTTTAGTTTTAACTGCGATAACACTAATACCTGCGGGACGGTCAGTTACTTTGTAAAAAGCATCTGGTCTCCTACCGCAAGCGGGTGGCTGGAATCCTCGACTTTCGATACCGGATCGACGCAGACGACATACAACTCGATTATGTGGCAAGGCACCCAACCTACGGGGACAAGCGTTAAATTTCAGCTGGCCACGGCGACTTCTTCAGGCGCTGTTTGGGGAGCTGCTTGCGCCAGTAATGCCTGCAACAGTTCTGCCTGCGACGGAGCGTTCATAGGCCCGGATGGAACCAGTAATTCATACTATACTCCGACTGGCCCGGGGATACCTGCGCCGATAACGGCTTGCTATGCCAATGGGAAGGAATTCTATCGCTACAAGGTTTATCTTACGAAAAACGCGAACGCGACCGGAACACCGTCAATAACGGGAGTTGTGGTCAACTGGAGCCCGTAAGGTAAAACCTTTATGTCGAAAAACAGAGAAATAAATTGGCAAAGGTTGGACAAAAAAATCGGCCAGGCTCGCCTCGTTGCGGCTAAAAACGAAGCGCAGGCAAGCCTGCCGGTTGTTTTACTTATATCGGGAATACTTATAGTAATCGCAGTCGTCGGTTCTGTTATTGCCGTAGCTTTAGGCAATTCGGTGTTAAGCGCCAGGCTGTCGGCCAAAGCCTTATCTGCCGCTGAAACCGGAGCCAACGACGCGATAACTCTTGTCGAGAGAGGATGTACGCTTTCGAATACCTGTCCCAGCAGTTATAATGTTACTGTTGATTCGCAATCCAGCGCGCAGGTTACTATAAGCAATAATAGCGGCATAGTTACTATAAACTCGATAGGCAGCGCGGGGAGCCGCGAAAGCAAGATCCAGGCCGTTTTGGGCGTTGATCAAACCACGGGATTGGTGAATATTCGCTCTTTCGGAGAGGTGCCGCTATAAAAATCGTTCGCTGGTTTATGGAAAAGTTAAAGAATTTTTTTAAGAAGATCGAGAGTGTTCTTGTCCCCTCGCCGTCGGTAGGGGGGTTGGTAATAGAGGATTTTGCCCTGGAGTATGTTGAGCTTTCCGGCCGCGGAGACGCGTCGGTAAAACAAGCGCTGTTGCGCTTGCCGCCTGGGATAGTGGAAAGCGGGAAAATTAAAGACAGACCCAACCTCGTATCGGCCTTAAAAGAACTGCGGAAGCAGATACACGAGGATGGAGAGGTGGTTAATGTGGTGCTGTCCCTGCCTTCTACGAATATTTATGTTCAGGCTTTCGATGTGCCGGCATTTGCGAGCGGGAATATCAAGGAGTCCGCGGATCTGAATCTGCGGATGATTTCGCCTATAGACTTTGACCAAGCATATTCCGGCTGGCAGAGAATAGAGAGCGGGATAGATGACGGCGGGCGGATAAAGTTTTTGGGAGCGTTTATCCAGAAAACCATAGTCGACGAATTTTCCGAAGTCCTCCGCGAGGCGAATTTCGGCATAGCCGCGGTCGAGTTCTCGAGCTTAAGTCTTGTCAGATGTCTTAAGTCGTCCGGATTTTTGAGCCTCAAGGAACCGCAAATAATTGTCCATGTTGTCGCCGGCGGAATTAATATGATAATCACCGAAAAAGGGGCTATGTATTTTAATTACTTCTTCCCATGGATGATAGGCGGCGCACTTACTCTGGATGAGGTTTTAAAGGAGTTGCGTCTAGGATTGCAGCAGATGCTTAATTTTTACGCCGGACGCAACACCGGCACATCCGTAAAAACCGCTATACTGGTTACGGGGCAGCTGGCGGATAAGATTTCAGAAGCCATGACCAGCGATCATCCCGACTTAACAGTCAGGGCCGCGCCGGCGCAAAAAGTAAATGTTCTCCTGGGCGCTGCCAAAAGAGGTCTTATAAGAAAAGAGAACGATCTGGAAATAGATTTGAGCGGACCCAGCGGATTTGAACTTTTTAAAGAACACAAAATACTGGAATTCGCGGCTACCTGGAAAAACATCTCGATTTCGGTCTCCGGATTTGTTCTTCTAATCTTTATATTGGGGTTTTTATTTATAAACCGTCTTTCCTCTCAAGTAACGGCCGATACATTCGCTAATCCCGGGGATGTCGCCGCTGCCTTAAATTCTTTAAATTCGGAAGCGGCTAATTTCAACTCTTTAGTAGCCGCGAACGAAGAAGCTAAAGGCGTGCTGCAAAAATACGGGCCGGTCCTTTCGGGAATAGAAACATCGGCCGGTTCCCTTTCTATATCCATTCAAAGGATCGTGTTCAATGGGGTTGGACGGTCTGGAACGATCTCCGGAACGGCTCCAAGCCAGGCCAGCGCTTCCTCTTTTAAAAATGATTTAAGCGGTCTTCCGGAACTTTCTTCCGTAGACCTGCCGTTTTCCAGCATCACTCAACAGGCGAACGGAGTGTCGTTTACTATAGATTTTGTTTTAAGCAAGCTTAATTAATTCCCTTAATTTTTATTAGAGAGATTGCCGACCCGCGTAGAGATTATCCGCCGCCTGGCGGCCCGTAGAAACGCTAATTTTTAATTTCCAGTGTTTTTTCTAATGCTTTTTTGATGCCTTCCTGAACCACGCCTAATTCTGCTTTGCTAATTTTTTTTAATACCATATCCCCGGCTTTTTTTACCGACTCCGAAGGACGGATGCCGATTCTCAGCCTGCAGAACTCCTGAGTTCCCAAGCTTGAGATGATAGACTTGACTCCGTTATGTCCGGCCGATCCGCTGTCGCAGGATAATTTATGTTCTCCGAGCCGTATGTCGGATTCGTCGTGTATTAAAAGCATGTCTTTGGGTTTTGACTTAAAAAAACGCAGGGCTTCGGCTACCGCGATTCCTGATTCGTTCATGAAAGTCAGGGGCTTCACAAATACGGTTCCGCCCGATTTAACATACTCGAAAGACCCGTGTTTTTTGAATTTTTTTCCCGTAGTCAATGAATCAAGCGCCATAAACCCGACGTTGTGATACGTTCCGAAATACTCTTTTAAGGGATTGCCCAGGCCGATTATGATTTTGTAGCGCATTATACTTAGATTAAATACAATACAGGAGACGGTCAATTCCGTGGTTGTACTTGCTTACAAGAGCTTATTATATTAAAATCGGTTGAAACACCTGCTTAATCGGGCTTTCCAATTTTACAATCACGTGAAAAAATATCTTTCAGACGTTTGGGAAATACTGGAGACACTGATAATAGCCTCCATCGCTATTTTTCTTATCTACAAATATGTCGCCCAGCCGTTCGTCGTAGAAGGAGCAAGCATGCAGCCGAACTTTTATACCGGAGATTATCTTTTGGTTGACGAAATAACTTTCAAACTCGAACATCCGGAACGCGGAGAGGTTATTGTTTTTCGCAATCCGCAGGATACCAAGGAATTTTTCATAAAGAGAGTAATCGGGCTTCCCGGCGATACCATAATCGTCGGAAACGGGACGATCTATGTTAACGGAAAACAAGTAAATCAAAGTTACTTGCCGGCTGGCATGACTACTCCCGGAAATGAAACAGTAGTTTTGGGGAGTAATCAGTATTTTGTAGTCGGCGACAATAGAATAGTAAGTTACGATTCAAGGAGCTGGGGGCCGTTGAATAGCAATCTCATTGTTGGAATAGTGCGTCTGCGCTTTTGGCCGCTGGACGAGCTTAAACTATTTACATACCCGTATGCCACAGGCAAATAACAAAGAAAAGCGCGAGACTCGCGGCAGGCAACCTGAAAAGCCATCCGTAAATAATCTTCAAAACCCGAAAGGGATGCGCGACATTCTTCCGGAAGAGTGGTCGGTGCTGGACAAGATTATGAACACGGCCCGGGCGTTGAGCGAGTTTTATGGTTTTTCGCGCATTGAGACGCCGGTTCTTGAGTACGCCGATCTTTTTAGCAGAGGAGTCGGCTTAGGGACGGACATAGTCGAGAAAGAAATGTATGTTCTTACCACTAAGGGGGGGGACAAGCTTGCTCTCCGGCCTGAGTATACGGCGCCGGTAATGCGCAGCTACATCCAGCAGGGTATGAGCCACCTTCCTCAGCCTCGCCGGCTATGGTATATAGGCCCGGTTTTTCGTCACGAGAATCCTCAGGCGATGCGCTACCGCCAGTTTACCCAGTTCGGCATGGAGGTTCTTGGAAACTCCGATCCTATTTTCGATGCTGAAATCATAATAGCCGCTTACCGCCTGTTTGAGGAGCTTAAAATAAAAAACGTTACCATTGAGGTAAACAGTATCGGATGCAAGACGTGTCAGCCGGCATACAGAAAAAAACTGGCCGACTATTATAGGAAGCTGGATATCTGCGAGGACTGTAAAATTAGGATCGACCAGAATCCTTTGCGCCTTTTGGATTGCAAGAACGAAAAGTGCCAGCCATATAAGCAAGGGGCGCCGGTTATACTGGACAACCTCTGTCAAAATTGCCGCAGCCACTTTCGCCAGGTTCTGGAATATCTGGACGAGGCTAAGATCCCCTATGTTTTAAATCCCAGATTGGTAAGGGGGTTGGATTATTATAGCCGCACGGTTTTTGAAACCTTTGCCGAGGGCGAGTCATCGGCTTTAGCTTCGGGTGGAAGGTATGATTATCTCGCCGAGATGATCGGGGGACGATCGACTCCGGCCGTGGGCGTGGCCGCGGGCATAGAGCGCATAGCTGAAATCATGAAGAGCAGGGGCATAGCTGTCCAGCAGAAGACTAAAGAGAAAGTTTTTATTATCCACGTTGGAGACATGTCTAAAAAGAAGAGCTTGTCGCTCATAGAGGAGTTTAGAAAATCGGGAGTGCCGGTATTAAGCGAACCGAGCAAAGAATCTCTTTCCGCCCAAATGGAACTTGCCGCCAAGAACAACGCCCCGCTGGCCCTTATTTTCGGTCAGAAAGAAAGCTATGAGGATAATGTGATAATCCGCGATATGGAGAGCGGAGTGCAGGAGGTCGTGCCGATTACCAAGGTTGTGGAGGAGGTTAAAAAACGTTTGCGTTAATGGATTGTCTCTTCTGCTCTATCGCTGAAAAAAAGGTTCCCTCCGTTGTCGTTTATGAAGACGAATCCGTCTTAGCTTTTTTGGACATACATCCGCTTTCACTGGGGCACGCCGTGATAATTCCCAAAAGACACGTCGAAAACATAATCAAACTCCCGCAGGAACTTGTCGGTCGGGTTTTTCTTGCCGTGCAAAAAGTAACCGCCATGCTTGATTCCGCTCTCTCCCCCAAAGGTTTTACAATAGGCATAAATCATGGTAGAGTTAGTGGCCAGACAATAGACCATCTTCATATTCATGTAATCCCGAGATATGAAGGCGATGGAGGGGGGTCCATCCATTCGGTTGTCCACAACCCTCCGGCAGAGCCGCTGGAGGAAACCAGGTCGAGAATATTAAATTCAAACAATTAAATTTTAATGCCGGCAATCATAGTAAGAAGAAAAGAAGGAGAGCAGGCTTCAAGCCTTGTTTATCGCTTTACCAAAAAAGTGAAGCAAAGCGGAGTTCTTCTTGAGGCGAAGAAAAGGAGGTTTACCGAGCGTCAGCCGAATAGAAATAAACGCAGGGCATCCGCCATACGTAAAAGCCAGAGATCGGAAGAGACCGCGAAAGCCAGGGTATTTGGAAAATAGATCTTTTAATGAAAGCTGAAGAAGCTAAAGTTTTTGTCGGCAGGGTATTAAAACTGCTGGATTATAGCCACCAGGCCTCTGCGGAGGTCTTTTTCATAAATGATGCGGAGATGAGGCGTTTAAACAGGGTGTATAGGGGAAAAGATAAAACGACCAACGTTTTATCTTTTGACGCTCCCGGAGGCTTCCCCCGTCCGGACCTGGATCAAAAAACAAAACACCTCGGAGAAATATATATAAACCCTTCGTATATTAAAAAGCATGGCGAACGCGAAGAGACGATGTTAACCCACGGTCTTCTTCATTTGCTGGGCTTTAATCATGAGCTGCAGAGTGATAAAATAAAGATGCAAAAGTTGGAGAAGAAAATAGCTTCGACTTTGGATTATTAAAACATGGCGCATACCCCGATTTTAGGATTAGATATTGGCTCGGATACTGTAAGAGCGGTAGTCGCCGAGCCTACGATTCACGGCCAGATGGTCGTAAGGCAAAGCATAACCCGTCGCTCTAAAGGTATGCGCAAAGGAGTGGTCAACGAGGCTGGAGAAGTAGCGGAAACGGTCGGAGATATCCTGGACGAAGTGGGAAAGATTTCTAAACCGGCACTGCGGAATATCTATCTCGGAATAAACGGTGCAAATATCAAAACCCAATTATCGCGCGGCATCATAGCCGTCTCTCGTGCGAACTCTGAAATATACAAGGACGATGTCGCTAGGGTAATGCAAGCCGCGGAAGCCGTTTCCCATTCTTCAAACAGGGAAATACTACATAACGTTACGAGAGAGTTTATCGTTGACGGCATGGGCGATGTCAGGAACCCCGAGGGGATGTCCGGGGCAAGGCTGGAAGTCGTAAGTTACATCATAGAAGCTTTCAAACCGGCATTGGATACCCTTGTGCGGTGCGTTGAAATAAATAAAGGCGGGGTTACCGCTATCATGCTCAACCCCTTAGCCGCCGCTAACGCGGTTTTAAACAAAAGCCAGAAAGAACTCGGAGTCGTTCTTATAGATATCGGGTACAACACGACCGGCCTTGCCATTTACGAAGAGGATAAACTTTTACATACGAAAATACTGGGCGTTGGAGCCGGACATATCACAAGCGACTTGGCCGTAGCTTTAAAAGTTCCGATAGATGTCGCCGAAAAAATAAAATTGGAACACGGATACGCTTCTTCAAAAGACGTTCCTTCCAAAGAATCCATAGACTTGAGTAAAATTGACGAATCCATGAAGGGGACCCCCTCCAAGAAATTCGTGGCCGAGGTCATAGAGTCGCGTCTTTCCGAGATTTGTGAACTTGTTAATAATGAATTAAAATCCATTGGTAAAGAAGGGCACCTTCCCGGAGGAGCGGTTTTGGTTGGAGGCGGGGCCAAGACCCCGGGGATAACCGAGTTGTTTAAAAACGAGCTAAAGCTGTCCACAAAAGTGGGGTTTTCCGGGCAGGAGCGATTTGGAACGATTTCTCC
Source organism: bacterium (assembly GCA_021839365.1). Lineage (GTDB taxonomy): Bacteria > Patescibacteriota > Minisyncoccia > UBA6257 > Colwellbacteraceae > JACWAO01. The sequence continues at coordinate 17,480 of JAKCBB010000007.1, forward strand.
GAACACGGCGGACATTCTCGAAAACCCTGAATACGCTACCGTTTTGGGGCTGGCTTTTTCAACTAAGGAGCTGGAGCAGGAAAACGGCAGCCGGATAAAAAATGGCTTTATAAGCAGAATATTAAAGAGTCTTTTACCTTAAACATGGCGGAGAAAGCAAAAAGGCAAAAAAAAGAGGTTGTTCGGAACAAAAAAACCGGGAAGGTTAAAGTTAAAGTCGAATCGAGCATGGAGACCGAGAATGAAAATCCGAAGACAAATAAAAAACACGTATCATCCAAGCCGTTCGTGCGCATAAAAGTTGTCGGTGTAGGCGGAGCCGGGGGCAACGCCCTAACAAGAATGTCCAAAGATTTCGTTCGCGGAGTCGAGCTTATAGCCATTAATACCGACGTGCAGGACCTCGAGGCTTGCGAAGCAAGACATAAACTTCATATCGGGGCGAACGCGACAAAAGGAATCGGAGCCGGTATGAATCCCGAGCTTGGAAGACAATCGGCCGAGGAAAATCGCGAGGAAATAAGCCAACTCTTAAACGGAGCCGACATGATTTTTCTTACCGCCGGATTTGGAGGAGGGACGGGAACCGGAGCTTCGCCCGTAGTGGCTGATATTGCCAAGGAAAAAGGTATTTTGACCGTTGCTGTCGTCACCAAACCGTTTACTTTCGAGGGCGATGCGAGGATGAAACTGGCCGAAGACGGCATTACCCGCATCAAGGACAAGGTGGACACCCTGCTTGTCATACCTAACGACAGAATTTTTAGCATAGTAGACAACAACACTTCGATAACCAAAGCTTTTGAAAAAATAGACGAAGTCCTTAAAAGCGCCGTCCAAGGCGTATCCGAGATTATAACTTCGACAGGCCTGGTAAACGTCGACTTCGCTGATATAAAAACGATTATGGCCGATGCGGGTTCCTCCATTATCGGAGTAGGAATAGCTTCAGGAAACGATCGCGCGGTCAAAGCCGCCCGCCAGGCGATAAACTCACCACTCCTCGAAAGTTCTGTGGACGGAGCCAAGGGTTTGCTTTTCGGAGTTGCTGGAGGGAGGGATATGCGTATAGCGGAGATTAACGAAGCGGCAAAGATTATCACCGAGAATGTTGATTCCGGAGCAAAGATAATATTCGGGGCTTATCACGATAGGCGGCTGAAAGCCGGTCAGCTGAAGATAACTCTCATAGCCACTGGATTCAACGGTTTAGGCCGCCGTCGCGAAGCTGATTCTCTTAACCTTTTTCCTTTTAGCAAGGAAAAGATGATGGAAAGAGAAAGCAGGGGAGAAGCGATTGAGGAAAAGAAAAAAATAGTTTTAGATGAGGAGCCTGAGAATAAGGACGAGGTTCTCGATGTCCCGGCGTTTTTACGGAGAAAGAAAAAGTAAGCCGCGGATCATTGTCTTAAAGGGCGGGGGTTTTTATTCTTAACAGAATTTCTTTTTAATTCCCATCATAGAACGTGCTTGACGCTCGTGAGGGAAAGCCATTGACTCCGTGTAAACAGAGTGTATTATACATTCTGTTCAAGTCGTGTTTTATTAGGAAGTAATGGCGGAGCTAAAGTTAAAAAAGGCTAGACTGACAAAAGCCGAACAATTTAAAAAAGAAGATGAGCACAAACCGCTTGGGAGGCATATTATAGCGGATTTTTTTGGATCGAAAAATATCGATGATCCGGATTATATAGAAAAAGCCCTAAGAGATGCCGCGGCCGCGAGCGGCGCGACTGTCTTGGGATATAAATTTCACCGTTTCTCGCCTCAAGGCGTAACGGGATACCTTCTACTTGCGGAGTCGCATATTTCCATTCACACCTGGCCTGAACACGGATACGCCGCCATTGATGTTTTTACATGCGGAGACATGGACCCGCGTCCGGCTTTTCTTCTTATGAAAGAGAGATTCGACAGCTCCTCTTTTAAGACCGTGGAAATAATGAGAGGGTTTTAATGCTGTCCCTTGCCAAACTCTTTGAGGTAGATATTTTTGTATCTCGTGCCATTGGATGACGGCACCGACTCAAAAAGAGATACGCCGGACAAATCGGCCCGTACGACGATCTTTTCATTCAACCTTGTTTTCGGTTTTCCCAACGATTCCTCGCCGAACCTGATCATAGTTATATGTGTTAAAATCCTGGGATATTGAATTACGTCCGGTCCGGAATTCACCTCTTTAAGCAGGCCATAAATTCTGTTGCGCAGCTCTTCTGCTTTTGGTAAATACGGGCCCGTTGCCCATATTAATCGCGGATTATCTTCATTCGTTCCGTAAGAAATTTTATTCAACTCCATAAAAATCGGCTTAGATAGCTGCGCAGCCTTGTTTATGATTTTTTTAAACGTTTCCAGTTCGTTTTCTTCAGCCTGCCACGGCGGGATAATAGTAAGATGCATTTCCTCCTCGCTGAACAAACGGAGCGGAAATGAATTTATTAAAGAGAAATCATGCGCCCAATCGGCAAGAACCGTCGCCGCTTCTTGCGGCAACGGCAAGGCTATAAAAACCCTCATTTTAGTTTATCTCGTACGTCAGGTTCGCCGTAGCTGTTATTTTTTGCGATCCCGATTGAATTTCCGGCACAGGAGCCGCCGCGCCGCCGGAAACGGCGCTCATCTGGTAAACGGGAATAGGCGGCTGTTCTCCGTTATAGGAAATGCTGACCGAGACTAATTTGCCGAGGCGGAATCCAGTCTCCCGGGCTATCGCCCTAGCTCTCGCTTCCGCCTTGTCTATGGCTTCGCTTCTAGCCTGGTCTTCCAAAGATAAAGTCGATGTGGAATCAGTGGTAAAAGAAAGCTGGGAAATAGTATTGGCTCCGTTATTGACGACCCCCGTAATTATGCTGCCGATTTTGCCGAAATCACGGATTTTAATCTGTATGCTCTGTGTTATCGTATATCCTGTTATCGTTGGCGGGGGACAGGAAGAGCCGGAAGTGCAACTGTAATAGGTATAATTCGGTTCCAAATTATACGATTGCGTTTGAATGTCTTTTGACTGTACTCCCTGCGACTGGAGAAAGCTTATTATGCTGTTAGCTTTCTGCGTATTCCGTGACTGAAGAGAAGAAACATCCTTCCCGCCCTGTGTTAACACGCTGACCGTCACCTGTGCGACATTCGGCACCCCCACGGCCTCACCGGTTCCGGAAGCGGAAAATGTCCTGCCTGGAGCAATGCCCTGAGAATAATTTGTAAGAAAAACGACCACTCCTACCGCCGCGGTTAACGCGAGCAATATAAGCGCGCCGCCTAAACCGTCACGTAATTTCATGCTCATGATTGAATTGTAGATTTGATTTTAACGTCACGCAACTTCCGCGCTTCGTTTTTCAACCCAAGCCCAGAATACCTTTGTAAGTTCCGTTATTTGCATCCATCCAAAAGACCAGACCCAGACGAACGCAATAAGCCATACCGGAATTCTCGGCATTAAGAATCCAAAGTAGGCCATAAGCGTTCCCGATACCTGGCTAAATAAAGAAGCGAATATTACGGTCCTGCTCGGAAGATATTTCCACCAGCGCTCGCCGGTGTGCGCCACGTAGATAAGCATCTGCCCGGATATTATTAGTTTTAGAAAGAATACGGTTTGGATAGTGGCCCAGCTGAAGTGCCAAACACTCACCATTAGAACGAAGATTACCAAGCTGTTTGCGGTTCCGGCCATACCGAAAGACAAAGAACGCTTCAACCTGGAAACGGCGTTTATTCTAGCCGGCCTCTGAGCTATCTTAACCCGATCATATCCGAGGCTTATAATCGGCAAGTCGTTTAAGAGGGCTATTATAAGTATCTGTAAAGGAGTTATCGGGTAATTGCCGTAAGCCAATCCCAGAACCGCGATGGTAATAATGAGCCTGAAGCTTTCTGAAATCCTGTATAGGGAATAGGTATAAAGACGCGCAAAAATTCTTCTGGCTTCTACTATTCCATCTTTAATGACGGACAATCCCGGAGTAAGCAAGACCATGTCGGCCGCGCTTTTCAAGGCATCAACCGCATTTTGCACCGCTATCCCGACATCCGCTGTTTTGATGGCGGGAAGATCGTTAACTCCATCCCCGGTAACGGCTACCACGTACTGCTTCTTGGCCAGCTGGGCTATATGGTACTTGTCTATCGGCAGTATCTCGCTAAAAACATTTTTGCCGTTTAGCCAATCCGGTCCGGTTTTTTCCCAATCAATCGTAGCCAGATCTTTTCTTGAAAGAACTTGTCCCTGAAACCCCAGCTCTCCGGCGACTCTGACGCTTATATCGTGACTGTCTCCGGTGAGCATTTTAATGTCTATGCCTCGGCTTTTCATGAAATCTATGACGTCCTGTGTTCCCGGCTGAAGCGTATCCGAGAGAAGGAGCGTCCCGACAAGAGACATATCTTTTTCGTCGCCTGATTTATGTATTGCTACGGCCAGTGTCCGGTAGCCGTTTTTTGCAGCTTCCGCGACATCGTTTTCTAATTTCTTTTTAATGCCGTCGCTTTCCATAAGCAGAGACTCGACTATTTGCGAAGCGCCTACGGTCGCGGTCGTTTTTTCTCCGTTGATTTCGATAACCGCGGTTGCCCTTTTCCTGTCCGAGTCCGCCGGAGTGAGATCTATTACCTTGAAATTCCTCTCGATTTTTTCCTCGTCGCCCCTGCGTACTATCGCCTGGCTGATAACGCTTTTATCCAATCGATCAGATGCGGCGTAAGCGTATAAAAGCGCTTCGTTTTCCGTATAGCCAGAATAGGAAATTATTTTTACTATATTTATCTCGTTTTTACTGAGCGTCCCGGTCTTATCGCTTAAAAGCAAATTAACGTTTGCCAGGTCTTCCAAAGCGGAAAGCCGGCGGACTATGGCATTTTTCTTTGCCAGCTCAAGAACTCCCAGAGTTATTATTAACGTCATGACCGTCGGTAAACTGACCGGTATGCCGGCTATAATAAGGCTTAATCCCAGCCTTATGAGATCGGTTAACGGAGCGTGCTTAAAAAGCAAAAAATACCCTATGACAATGAACACCGCCATAAGGCTGAGAATGGAGAGAAACTTGGAGATGGAGAGTATATCCTTTTCAAGAATGCTCCTCCTGGTGGTGCGGTCGACAAGCGTTATCGTTTTGCCGAAATAAGTATTCTTGCCGGTAGCCGAAACGATTCCATCTCCGCCTCCGGTAGCGACAAAAGAACCGGAATAAGCCGCGTCTCCCTGGTTTTTTTCCTTAGTCAGAGACTCTCCGGTAAGAACCGCCTCATTTATAGTCAGGTTTTTTGCGTCTATTAACTTGCAGTCGGCCGGAACCAGGTCGCCGACATTCAGCCGTATAAGGTCGCCGGGTACGAGATATCTCGATTCCAAGAGCTTCCACTCACCGTCTCTTTTTACGCGTATGCTTATAGAAAGTTTTTCCTCAAGCTTTTCTATGGCATTATCCGCCTTATTTTCTTCGTAGAACTGGACGGTAAAATTAACGGCTATAAGGAAAAGTATAAAGTAAAAATCAAACGTTTTTCCGTCCGCAAGGGACAAAATCGCGGCCGCGAAAAGCATAAGGGCTATAGGTGTTTTTACCCACTTCCAGATTTTTACAAACAAGCCGGCTTTCTTTTCTTTTATTTCGTTGTATCCGTATTTTTTTATTAAGCTTTCCGCTTCTGCGCTCGAGAGCCCGTCGCTCACGGAAATCGCGGTAGAGTTATTTGATTCCATAAACAATCGATATTTTAAGAAGTACGACGCCTTGTTTTTATAATAACACAATGCCGATTTTATAAAGTGGATAAGTATCCGATTGCGACGGCTGTCATTACTACCAAGGTTATGATGCCTATCGTTTGCACAACGGGGGTGGTGATTTTGTCGCCGACAATTTTTTTGTTTCTAGCGAGCCGGAGAAGGAGATATATTATGGGAGGGGTTATTATCGTATAAAGCACTGCCGTGTATATAAGAAGTTGCACCGGATTAAGATGCAGGACGTTTAGGCCTAACCCCGCAAGCATGGCGATTATTATCACGAGATAGAATTTACTGGCCTCCTTAAAGCGCTTATTTATTCCCTCTTTCCATCCGAATACCTCCGAGAACATGTAACCGACGCTTCCGGCCATCGTCGGTATGGCCAGGGCGCTGACCCCTATTATTCCCAGTCCGAAAATAAGGTAAGCCGCCGGCCCGAGCGCGGGCTTCAGCACTAACGCCACCTGATTAAAATCGCTTATCTGGCTTATATGGTAAAGCCTCAGTATCTGGGCTCCGCCGACTAGCATAAACCACGTCCCTATTTCCGAAAAAAGCATTCCCAAGAAAGTGTCTTCTCTCATATCCCGTATCCTTCGCGTGGTTATAAAGTATCTTCGGTGGCTTTCTTCCGTTTTTTCCTCTCTTTCTTCGACTTCTTCTCCGGATTGCCAGAAAAAAAGATAAGGAGAAATAGTCGTTCCTAGTATGGCCGCGAGAAGCAATATATTTCCGGTTGTTAAAGAAAAAGAGGGGATGACAGTCGCTTTAAGCGAAGCGATCCAGGACACGTGCATATAAAACACGGTTATGATGTAAAAGACCAAGGATAAAGCGAACCACTTCATTATTTCGGAAAACCTTTTATATGAAAGAAAAATCATCCCGGAGGTTATAAGAATCGCAACCACAGGCAGGATTATAAACCGAGATACATGAAACATGCTCTCGAGAATAATGGACATAGCCAGAAGATCGGCTCCTATGTTTATGATTATCACAATGGACGAGATCAAGGCTATCCCTCCGGAAATTACCGGATGGTAATGCTCTTTGATAAGTTCCATTAAGCCCTTGCCGCTCTTTAACCCGAGTCTCCCTGAGATTTCCTGCACGGCATACATCATGGGGAACATAAAAAGAGCCAGCCAAAAAGACGCGGCGCCGAGCACTAGACCGGATTGTATATAGGTAAGCACTCCCGATGGATCGTCGTCGGCTACGCCGGTTATGATTCCCGGCCCGATTTTATCGGATATCCGTTTTAAGAATTTTATGTTTTGCATACGATGGGTTTGGAAATGATGTGTGCCGTAAAATAAATAGAGGCGAGCACCAAAACGGTTCCTGCGACATCGAACGTATATCCGCCGAAAGGAAGGCGATGCGTTAACTCCGTTGCTCCGCTCAAACCCATTAACGACGACAGCAAAACCGAGCCGCAGGAGCTGCATCCGACGCCCAATAAACCGGCTATCATCCCGAGGCCGCTGAGTCCGGCCGAAGAAAGGACGGACGCGCGCCTCTTTATGTAGTAAGCGGCAAGGGCAAGGCTTATTCCTATGAGCAAAGCGTTTAAGATTGTTAAAATCTTTGCCGTCGTGGAAAATCCTGTTTGGAAATACCCGAAAGAAGCTTCGATTATGCTTATTTTTTCGATGTCGGTATAGCCGGAGGAAAAAATAATTTTATTGAAAAAAGAGAAATTCGGTGACCAGATATATATCCAGAACACAATTGCGGCGATTAATATCGCCGCAATTGCGTAAGCCGGGTGACGCAACACCTCTCTTATGGTTTTAATTACCCCTCTGGCGTTGCGCCACATGATTTAATTATCTTCTTAAGCCGGAATTATTTTCCAGCGTTCTGCAGTTGGCTGTTTATCGCCTGCGTGAAAACCGAGGCAGGTTGTGCCCCTACTATAAGCTGTGTTCCTATTACAAAGCTCGGCGTGCTTACTATGCCCATCGAAGATCCCTCCTGCTTATCGGCGTCTATTTCCGCCTGATAGGCGGATTGGTTTTTGGCAATAGCGCTGCTTAACTGAGCGGTATTTATTCCCACGGCGCCGGCCATCCCAAGAAGCTTCTCTTCGGTTGCCCAACCGCTGTTCTCCTGGCCCTGGTGGCCGTAAACATAGGTGCGCCACTTGAAGTAACTCTGCGGATCGATGCTCCAAATAGCTCGTCCCATGACTCCCGCAGTTTGCGAGTCCGATCCGAGGAATTGAAGATCTTTAAAGACAATTTTGACCTTTCCGGTATTAACGTAATCCCTGATTATTGCCGGCAGGGTCTGCTCTTCAAACTGATCGCAGAACGGACATTGCCAATCCGACCACTCCGCTATTGTTACAGGGGCGTTTGGAGAACCTATAAACGGCTCGCCGGTTGTCTTTACGTTTTTTATATTGACTTGCTGGACCTGTCCCTGCTGTGTTTGGCCCTGATTTTGGGTCCCGCCGTTGTTGGTTTGGTTGCCGGTTAATCTTGGACCAAAGATTACCGCCGCGGCTATTATTATTCCCGCCGCCAAAACCGCTATAGGAAGAAGCGCCTGGCTGTTTCCGCTGCGCGCTTTCGCTTCGTGTTCGCTGTGCTCGTGGTGTTCCTGATGCTCGTGATTGGGCATGAAAGTTATTTCTCTATTCGACGTACGTTATTTTAACTCCCTAAAAAACAGTATGCAACACCAGCCTGAATCTTGGAACTTATATTAGACTCCGGACTTTGGGCCGTGGACAACGAACCACCTCCCAACGACCGCGCCGTACCACAGCTCCAACGGAGACCGTATCCGGATAATGGAGGGTTACGGCCCCGCCAACCAACTCCCGAGATCATAGCAATGGTTCGGCAACCCCCGAATATCCTCCGTT
>JAKCBB010000031.1 GCA_021839365.1 bacterium
TGGCTATCACTATGAGGAGTTCTATGAGGGTGAAGGAGGAACGTGGTGACGACGACGGGGAGAGAGATACGGGAAAGGAGTCTTTGGAGGACTTTTCCTTAGTTACTCTCTCTCTCTCTCTCTCTCTCTCTCGTTATTCGGAGTCATGGTATGGAAGTTGTTTGTTATCTATATAAGATAACATCTATAAACCGAAAATTCTAATGGTGTTATCCACCGTTAAGCTGCAAATCTCTTCCTCAGAAGAATTTCTTATCTCGGCGATTCTCTTTGCCGCTTCTCTCATGTAAACCGGTTCGTTGCGCTTTCCGCGGTACGGAAGCGGCGAGACATAAGGCGCGTCCGTTTCGAGAAGAAGGCTTTTTTCCGGCAGAGTTTTCACTACTTCATCGTAATCACGAGTTACGGTAAGAACACCTCCGAAAGAAAAATAAAATCCCATTTTAAGAAGCGCGCCCGCTTCTTCTTTGGTTCCGGTAAAAAAATGCGTTATTCCTGCGTTCTCCGGACGCAGAAATTTCTTGTTTTGTTCAAGAACGCCTATTAAATCTCCGAAAGCATCGCGGCAGTGTACCATGAGCGGCTTATTTACTTCGGCGGCGAGCTTGATCTGTTTTACGAATTCTTTTCTCTGGTTTCTCTTTGCTTCTTCTTCCAAACCTTCCGGAAGACGGTAATAATCCAGCCCGCATTCGCCTATGGCCACAACTTTTTTATGTTCCGCAAGTTTGAGGTATTCCTCGCTTATGCTTTCCGCTCTGCTTTTGAATCCCCTTCCTCCGCCGCTGAGTTCTTTTTCATCGTGAAATGATTCGTGCGTATGAGTCGGATGCAGCCCGATGGTCGCGTAAAATCCACTGTGTTCTTCGGCGAGTTTTACGGCGGACATAGAAGTGTCTATCTGCGTGCCGACATTAACGACCCAGACTCCGGCATCAATCGTCCTTTTAATAACATCCTCGCGGTCTTTATCGTAGGCGTTGAATTGAAGATGAGTATGCGCGTCGAATAATTCCGGCTTATTCATTTATTTTCGGAAAAAGAGGAGGCAGTTTTTTAACGTTTATATTCTCCCGGCTACCATGCTTAACCGCCGCCTTAGCCTTAAGCGCCGCTTCGGGGATAACAAGAGAAGCGAGATCAGAAGACCTGTCAAGGAGAACCAGAAGGTTGAGAATTATTTTCAGGAAGCGCGGGTCGTCCTCTTTAAGTTCCCAGGGCCTGTGGGCGTTAAGGTAAACATCTCCTTCTTTTATAAGCTCCCAGATGCAGCGGACCGCCTCATGCAGCTTGAACTCGTCGGCATAATGCGCGACATTTTTTTCGGCCTCGGCGATTTTTTGCACCAAAACCTGATCCGGTTCGAATCCTTTCGCGCTTATCTTGTCTAATCTAGAAGCAAGAGTCGTGACTCTCGAGGCAAAATTGCCGAAGCCGTTAGCGAGATCGCCGTTATACCTGTCTTCCAATTTCCCGTATCCGAAATCTCCGTCCTCGTCGGAAGGAATCTCGCGCAAGAAATAGTACCGCACGGCGTCCGATCCGTACTTTTCCGCGAGTTCGTAGGGGTCAACGACGTTGCCGAGTGATTTGGACATTTTCTCTCCTTCGACGTTTATAAACCCATGCACGAAAATCTTTTTCGGAAGGCTCAGCCCCGCGGATAAAAGCATCGCCGGCCAGATAAGCGCGTGGAAACGAACTATGTCCTTTCCGACTAAATGAACGTCGGCAGGCCACCATTTTCTGAAATTAATCTCGTCCTGTCCGTACCCTATAGCCGAGATATAATTCGCCAGGGCATCGCACCAGACATACATCGTCTGCGTCGAATCCCCGGGAACCGGTATTCCCCATCCGACTTTTTCTTTAGGCCTGGAAAAGCTCACGTCTTCCAGCCCACTTTTAATAAGAGAAAGCATTTCATTTCTCTTTTTTTCCGGATAGATCTGCAGCTCACCGGATTTAAGGAGCGCCTGCAGTTCCGAAGAATATCTCGAAAGGCGGAAAAACCAGTTTCTTTCCTCTACTTCTTCCGGAGCTTTTTTATGGATCGGGCACAGGCCGTCAACCAAATCTTTTTCTTTTATAAAAGCCTCGCAACCCGCGCAGTAAAGTCCGCGGTAGCTGTGAGGATAAAGATCTCCCTTGGCTTCCAGTTTTTTCCACAAAGATATTGCGCCGGGAATATGCCTTTTTTTGTCCGAGGTGCGGATAAAATCATCAAACGACAAGTCCAGGGCTTTCTTAAGCCCTTTAAATCTTTTTGAGAGGTCATTAACGAAAGCCTGCGGAGTTTTATCCTGGGCCGTAGCGGAGCGGGCTATTTTTAATCCGTGCTCATCGGTCCCGGTAAGAAATAAAACGTTATCTCCCCGGCTTCTCCTCAGTCTCGCCAGAAAGTCCGCCTGAATAAGCTCTAATGCGTAGCCTATATGCGGAGCGGCGTTGGTATAAGCGATCGATGTCGTTATATAAAACTTGTCTTTCATAATGCCTCAAAATAATAATACAGTTTCCGATTGATTGTCATCCTGAGCGAAGAAGAAAGATCCGTGTACGCGAACCGCGCATCGTGGATTGTGAAGCGTGGAACGTCGGTCGTGAACCGTGAACCACAAACCGCGAGAGGAGGCGTTTTGTTTACGCTCGGCATGATACCGCGCGGTTCACGGTTCACAAGATCAAATCAATCTCGTTGACTGGTGACTTACCTTTTGTCTGGCTCCCATTTCTATAACCTCTCCGAAAAACGCGGCAAGGGGAACCGCCAAGATAAGCCCGACATACCCCAGTATCTCATAACCTGCGAGAAGAGACAAAAGTACGACTGCCGGGTGGATTTCTACCGCTTTCTTCATGATAATCGGAACAAGGATGTTGCTTTCTACCTGCGATACAGCCAGGAAGTAAATAAGAGTATAAATTCCCAGAGGCAATGAAGTGGTTAAAGCGGCAACGACGGACAATGCCCCGGCGAAAATCGGACCGACGAGAGGAACCAACTCCAGGATTCCAGCTACCACTCCCAGGAGAAGGCTGTAGCGCACTCCCATAAGATACAATCCCAGAAAGACCATCGCGCCGACAATAAAACAAAGAAACAGCTGCGCCTCGGCCCAGCGACTTATCTTTCTTTTACTGCGATGATATAGCGCCAGAGTTTTGGCTTCAATGTCCGCAGGTAAAACCGCGAGAATAAATCTTTCCGCTCCTCCTTTCGAGGTTGTGAGATAGAAAGAAAGGATTATGACCGAAATGGTATAAGCGGCACCTCCCAGGAACTGGCCTAAAAGCTGAAAGAAAGAAACATTGCCGGAAAGCAGCATATTGACCAGGTTTTGCAAACTCGGAGAGGAAATGGGCGGGACGGCGGCGTTGATGTGGGCGTATCCCAAAAACTGCGCGGCTATGCTAGAAAAATTGTCGGCAAAGTTGGTAAATTCGAATATAGCAACAGGGGTTACGTTATATATAAAGAAGAAAAGGGCGGTGAAGAACGCAGCGAAAACTATGATAGTGGCGAGAAGCCGCGGTATTTTCATCTTTTCCAGCCGTCCGACAAATCCGTCGAGCGCCGCCGATATTACAAGAGCGACTATAAAAGCGATGACTGCTTCTTTGGCAAGATAGACGAACAGGATGAGAGCTAATGCCACCAGGACTCTCCATACGCTGCCCCAGCTTATATCTATAACAACTCTCTCCTTTTCCATTAACTACAATATTATTCCAAAGTGAGAATGTTTTGCAATTTTTCTTTGTCTTCAAACGGGGTTATGGCCGCCATATTAAGCCGGTCGTTGCGGAAAATTTCCTTTGCCAGCTTCAGCACGTCGGCGGCGGTGACCTGACGTATCCTCTTTATCGCCTCTCCGGCTGTCAAAACCTGCCCGTTTACAATCTCGGATCCTCCATAAAAACTTGTCAGTTGATCAGACGTTTCTATGCCCATCATCATGTTTCCTATGAAATGTTCCTTGGCCATTTCAAGCTCTTTATCGCCAACAGGAGATTCGGCGAGTTCTTTCGCAACGCCCAAGATAGCCTCCGTAACCTGCAGGATTCTTCCGTTATCCACTCCGGCAGCGATTCCTAGGAAACCATGGTCAAAATACAGGTCATTGCCTGCGCGAACGTAGTAAGCCGCTCCCAACTCCTCGCGTACTTTCTGGAAAAGGCGCGAACTCATGCTTCCGCCAAGAATATCCGACAAGACCTGGAGGGGGAACCTTCGCTCGTCAAACGCATCAAAGGCGCGCATTCCTATTATCAGATGCGTCTGATCGGATTCCTTGCTTTTCAAGGAAATCCGCGGAGAAAGCTGGTCTTCGGAAGTTTTGACGCGCGGCGTTCCTTTTCCAGAAGAGATGCCGGAGAACGCCTGTTCTACTTTTTTTATAACCTCATCTTCCCTTATGTCGCCGGCGACAACAACGACCGTGGATCCGGAAAGGTATCGTTCCTTGTGGTACTTAATAAAATCTTCCCGGGAGAGTCCTTTAATAATCTCCTTTTTTCCCGCCACATTCCATCCAGCGGGCTGATCGCCGTAAAGGAGTGAAGAGAATAAATCGCCCACGCTGTTCATCGGAAGATCCTCATACATGTTTATTTCCTCTATGATTACTCCGCGTTCCTTGTCTATTTCCTTTTGATCAAAAATCGAATGAAGATATATGTCGGAAACCACGTCCAGAATTTTATCGAAGTCTCCGTTGGCGGCTTTGGCGTAATAACCGGTATAATCGACGCTAGTAAAGGCATTGTAAGCCGCGCCCAAGCCGTCAAGTTCCGAGGCTATATCAATGCTTTTCGATCTTTTCTCGGTTCCCTTAAAAACCATGTGCTCCAAAAAATGCGAGAGGCCGTTTATGTTTTTATCCTCAAAAGCCGATCCGGCTTCAACCAAAACAAGCACCGTAGTTGTCGGGCTTCCCGATTTCGGAACGGTTAAAATACGAAGGTTATTATTTAAAACGCTTTTCTTGTACTCCATCGGAAAGAAAAATAATGTACTTTATGATAAAAAGCAAACGAATCGGAAATTTTAACGGTTTTTACGTTTTTCCCGCGCTATATATCGCTTGCGCTTGGGCGGCGGTAAAAGCTTTGTTGTATATTCGTATGCTGTCAAGTAATCCTCCCCAATTATAACCGCCGCCGTTTTGCGCGCCTATCGTTAGGTTGTTCGTTGACGGCGCAATGGATCCGCTTAAAGCGGCTGATGTTTTAAGTGCTCCGTCAAAATATATCGCCACCTGCGATCCGTTATACGTTACTGTGATGTTATGCCAGCCAGTGGAATCCAAAGACGATCCCACATCCCACGAAGCGCGTTCGGCGCCGCTTATATAAGCGTTGAAAGTCGTATCGGAGTTTTGCGAACTTCTTGACATAAGAACAGTATATTCCCCGCTGTTATAGACTCCTTTGGAGATAACAGCCGCCCAGTCTTCGCCGATCGAGGGAGAATATCTGTTGCCATCCCATTTTAGCCAAGAAGTAATGGCAAGATTTTGTGACGGTGACAAAACGGAATTGTTGGGTACGGCAACATAGTCATCCCCTCCGTCAAACGAGTAACACCCTCCGCTTACGCATCCCGATGATTCGTACGTAGGTCCCGTCCCTGTGGACGTCGCATCCTCCAGGGTTCCGTTATTTCCCCATCCCGAAGAGTCGGTAGTAATTGCTCCGACTCCCGAGGCCAGATTGTTGAAGTTCCAGTATCCTACGAGTCCGTGTATGAAGGGGGTTAGGGAAAGGTTGGTACCTGTGGCGTAGGTGGTGGGA
>JAKCBB010000032.1 GCA_021839365.1 bacterium
ATCTCGGTCTTTTTGAATTTTAGGTTCCAAACACTTCCTCTGACGACGAATAATTCCCGGTCTTCGGCTTTCCATGGGGCGTTTTTTGAGTTAAACTCTTTGTTAAATGAACGACGAGATAACCATTTTTGCCCAAACGAATTTCCGGAATAAAAACGCGAAATTCGGAATAAAAAAAGACGACCGCCGCCGCCATTTCTACGTTATCGGAAAAACCGGGTCGGGAAAAACCACTCTTCTCGAAAATATGGTTGTCGAGGATATCCTTGCCGGACACGGAGTGGGCGTCGTAGATCCGCATGGCGATTTTGCGGAAAAGCTGCTCAATCTTATACCGGAGGACCGAATGGGAGACGTGGTTTATTTCAACCCCGCGGACACGGATTTTCCGTTTGCTTTTAATCCTCTGGAAAAAGTGCGGAACGAACACTATCACATTATCGCTTCTAGTATTATGGGCGTGTTCAAAAAAATCTGGCCGGATGTCTGGTCAGCCCGTATGGAGTACATTTTGAATAACGCCCTGCTTTCTCTTTTGGAATATCCGGGTTCCACGCTTCTCGGCATAATGAGGCTTCTTTCCGACAAGGATTACAGGAATGAGGTGGTCTCGCATCTGACAGACCCCGTTATTAAGAATTTCTGGACGAATGAGTTCGCCCGTTACACGCAAAGGCTGGAAACAGAGGCGACTGCCGCTATTCAGAATAAAGTCGGACAATTTGTCAGCAATCCCCTTATCCGTCGGATTATCGGCCAGCCGCATTCAACATTCGATATAAGAAAAATAATGGATGAAGGGAAGATTTTTATCCTTAACCTCTCCAAGGGAAGAATAGGAGAAGACAATTCGGCGCTCTTGGGCGCGATGATGATTACTAAAATGCAGCTCGCGGCTATGAGCAGGGTTGATTTGCTGGAAAAAGAACGCCGTGATTTTTATCTTTACATCGACGAGTTCCAGAACTTTTCAACCGAATCTTTCGTAAATATTCTTTCCGAGGCCAGGAAGTATCGCCTCAGCCTTGTTCTTGCGCACCAGTACATAGCTCAGCTGGATGAAAGCGTCAGAGACGCCATTATGGGCAACGTTGGTACGTTCGTTATTTTCCGCGTCGGCGCGGCGGACGCGGAGTTCTTGGAAAAAGAATTTTCTCCGGAGTTCATGGCGCCGGATCTGGTTAATCTTCCCCAGCACAATATTTATGTAAAGCTCATGATAGACGGCGTGGCTTCGCGTCCTTTTTCAGCGGAATCCCTGCCTCCGCGCTTTTTAGAAGCGGAAAAATCATACGCGGAGGAAATAATAGAAAATAACAGACGGCTTTACGGCACCCCAAAAGAGCTTGTGGATAAAAAAATAAGCGATGAGTGGACAGCCGGAAGAAACGCGGTCGAGGAGCGTGCCGGAAGAAGAGACGAACAACCCCTCGATATCTTGACGCACAACCCTCAACCGTCTAGAGTTATCCGCGACAAGACCAAAAAGGCGATCAACTTTGACGAACTTAGGGAAGCGCTGGCTGAAGTTTTGCCGACAGACGAAAGTCCGGAAACGCCGATCGAGGAAAAACCACCGGACCAGGCGTCTTGATCATGAACCCGCATCGTGAACCGTGAAACGCTTGTAACCGGTTCGCGGTTTGCTTCGCGTTTCACGACATCGGAGATTCATCGCTTTCGTTCCGAATTTCATTTGAGAAACGCAATCAAGCAAGCGGGACGGCAACCAATAATTGAATTAATTTTTTTTAATCATGCTTACAATCAACGATTTAAAAAACGGAAGTTTAATAATGATGGAAGGAGAGCCGTACGCTGTTATGGCCGTTTCGCATCAACATATTGGGCGCGGTGGGTCGAATATCCAAACCAGAATAAAAAACCTGCGCACGGGAAAAGTTCTGGAACGCAGTTTCAAGCCGGCGGACTCGTTTGGAGAAGCGGATATAGAAAAAATGCCGTCCAGATTCCTCTATAAAAGCCGCGGAGAAGCGTGGTTTGATGAAATCGGAAATCCGCGCAACAGGTTTTCCCTTAAAGAAGAATTTCTGGGAGAATCGGCTATTTATCTGAAGCCCAACATGGAGGTTACGGCTATTAAGCTTCTAAACGATGGTGGGAGCGAGCTTTTAAACGTCGAATTGCCCATCAAGGCGGAATATAAAGTTACCGAAGCGCCGCCGGCTATTCGCGGGAACACGGCTCAAGGAGGAACCAAAATGGTTGCTATAGAAGGGGGAGCCACAGTCAACGCGCCGCTTTTTATCAACCAAGACGATGTTATTCGTATAAATACGCAAACAGGTGAGTATGTCGAGCGAGTTGAAAAAGCATAAGGCTAAAAAAGGAACGGTTTTCGTTGGTCTGTCGGGAGGAGTTGATTCATCGGTCGCGGCTCTGTTGTTAAAAAATAAGGGATACGAAGTTACAGGCGTTCATTTACGTTGTTGGAATCAGGAAGGATGCGATGAAAAAGAAGCGGAAGACGCGCGCAGGGTCGCGGCGGCTTTGGGCATCCCGTTTTACGTTTTCAACCTGGAAAAGGAGTATAAGCGTGCCGTCGTAAATTATATGGTTAAGGAGTATGAGGCCGGCCTAACTCCGAATCCGGACGTGATGTGCAATAAGGAAGTAAAATTCGGCTTGTTTCTTAAAAGGGCTCTGGAGCTAGGGGCGGATTATGTAGCAACAGGCCATTATGTAATAAAGAAAAACAACAAACTATACGCGGCCAAAGATAAAAACAAAGACCAGTCATACTTCCTTTGGACACTAGCGGATAAACAGATTGAACGCTCTTTGTTCCCGATAGGAAGCCTAACCAAGCCGCGGGTGCGCAAAATCGCCGCCAAAGCCGGGTTGCCGACGGCTGCCAAAAAAGATTCCCAAGGGATTTGCTTTATCGGTCAGGTAACGCTCGAAGAGTTCCTTGCTGCCTATATTCCCGAAAGACGCGGTGAGATAGTTAACGCCAGCGGGAAAAAAATAGGAGAACACCGCGGAGTACAGTTTTATACCGTAGGTCAGAGACATGGTCTGGCTATTCCGGGAAAGAAGCCTTATTACGTGGCGCATAAAGATGCGGAAACCAACAAATTGACTGTCGTTGAGGACGGTGAAAGCTTTATCGCTCTGACTAAAAGAACATATCTGCGCGATGTGAATTTCATAGATAAAAAATATGCGGAGAAAAAAATATTTAAAGCGAAGATAAGAACCCGTTACAGGCAGAATCTGCGCCAGGGGACGGTTAAAAACGAAAACGGAGAGGTCTCCGTTGTTTTCAACCGGCCGCAAAGCTTTATAGCTCCCGGCCAGTCGGCTGTATTTTATGATGCGAGAGGGAAAATGATCGGCGGGGGCGTGATTGTATGATTTGGGCGCGGGCGACCGGAATCTCACAAAATTCCTGTAAGGAATTTTCTAAAACCACTCGGTTTTAGTATTTCCTCCACGGGGGCATTCCGTTGCCCCCGACCTCCTTCGGGTTCGAATCCGAAAACGCATCATAAAATCAAGGAAGCCCGACTATGTTAGGTTTCCTTGATTTGGGCGCGGGCGACCGGATTCGAACCGGCGGTCTCTTCCGTGACAGGGAAGCGCTTTAAGCCAACTAAGCTACGCCCGCTTAACGTGAGTAATTATAGCGTATTGTCATTCTGAGGCAAGGCCGAAAATCTCTACGGTAAGAGATCCCGCTCCTGTTCGGGATGACGAATGCGAAAAACAACATGCGTCTTTCGGACGCATGTTGTTTTGATTTAGTGTCAGGGGTGGGGATCGAACCCACGACCTAGGGGTTATGACTCCCTCGCTCTGCCAACTGAGCTACCCTGACAGCCGTGCCTTTAATTAATATATCCAAAAACAGGATAATTTTTCAACTATTGACTCCTGGCTTGCCAGTGCTACATTTAATCCAATAGCTCTCAAAGAGGTTTTTTTATTTTTAGGGCAGAGATGTGTTAGCTCTCCTCTTTGGTTTTGACCTTCTACAACATGCAGGTGATTTGGTATTTAGAGTTGTTTATGGGCAGCGTTCCGCTGTTTTTATTGTTAAATAGAGACATTGGAACGCTGCTCATAAAAAGAGCAGACTCTTGGCTAGTTGCCGGCCGAAAGAGGCAACGCCGCCCAGCAGTGCTGGATCGGAGTATCGGAGTAAAGGGAGGAATCGTGTTGAAGGGACTGTCTTTAGTGTACCGTGTCGAAAACCCCGTTGTCGTTCGCCGGATGAAGCAGGACGGAACGGCGTTCGAACATCCGCGGGGAATGAATCTGGCGCTCCTTCCTCACGCCGAAACGCGTTACCACGAAGACGGCAGCAAGCGCCACGAGTATCGCATTCCCGTACCGTTTTGTTTCTTCAAGCGCGATACGATCGAAAGGTCTCTCGGTCTTTACGGGACCGAATGCGGCGGCGGCCACCACAACGGCCGCTTTGCTTCGGTTGTTTGCGGAGAAAGCGGGAATCCCATCAGGCCTTTGTCCCGCGTTTCCGGGTTCAGTGCGGAGTTCTATGACCAGCAGGCGGAGTTCCTGTTGAAGGTTTCCGGCGCGTGTGTCGGTGTCCGTCTGACAAGAAGCGGCAAGGCGCGCGTGGTTATTCGTAACTACTGGGTCCGAATGGAAGAAGACATGGGTATCGTGCTTGTAATCTACTCGTGGTCCGGCTGGTATGGCAATATCCTGCCCAGGAAGTTCGCTCGGTTTGCTGGTGCGGTTGAGGCCGCCTACCGCAAACTGGAGTCGGACAAGGCGGACGTTTTCTATGTAAATGACGCGCGGCCGAGTCGTGCGTCCGCGAAGCCAGCCGAGAGCTCCGCTCTTGTTACCGTGTAATCACCTCTGATCGCAGAGCCCGGGCAAATCCTTTCCAGGATCGCTCCCGGGCTCTTTTTTGGGCAAGGTTGGAAGGTATGAAATAAAAAATTTGTTGCGGGGGCGGGAATTGAACCCGCTCCTTGAGGTTATGGGCCTCACGAGGTACCGTTCCTCCACCCCGCTGCGCTTAAAAACCAGAAGGCAGGTTATTAAAACTTTAATAGGTTATTACAAATATTCGTTATTGTCAAAAATAATCTTTGCTTTAATATTAATCGTATACGCGCAATAAAACCTATGCAGGCAGACAATCTCGAAAAAGAAGCTTACGCCGCTATCGAATCCGCGGCAAAACTTGAGGAGTTGGAAGAACTCCGCATTAAATATGTCGGAAGAAAAAGCGAGCTTGTTTCAGAACTCCGGGGATTAAAAGATATTCCGCTTGAGGAAAGAAAGGCTGTTGCTCCAAAACTTCAAAAATTGCGCTCAGCGATAGAAGCCATGATAGAGATGAAAAAATCAGAACTTTCCGCGGATAAGCTCTCCTCTAAAATCGATCTCACCCGGCCCGGAACAAAACATCACACGGGGCATCTTCATCCGTTGACGATAATGGAAGAGGAAGTCATAGGCATTTTCTCTTCCATGAACTTTTCTGTTGTCGAAGGGCCGGAAGTCGAATCCGAACACTACAACTTCGATGCCTTGAATATTCCCGCTAACCACCCGGCCCGCGAGATGTGGGACACGTTTTGGATTAAAAAGAAGGGAGGGTCGAAAAGATCCGGCGGAAAAAATCTTTTGCGGACCCACACCTCTCCGATGCAGGTTAAATACATGGAAACAGATCGG
>JAKCBB010000033.1 GCA_021839365.1 bacterium
GCGTTTTCCATTCTTGGAAAACGCCTGTGGGTTCAGACTTTGCTTCTGCCTGGCTTGTAGCAAGGCAGGCCGTCGATAACCTCGACGGTAAAGTCGTTGTAGATGTTGGGGTACCGCGCGAGAACGATCTCGCCGACCTTGCCGAAGACCAACCGGATCTCTTCCTCGGCCTCGGGCGCCGTCCTCTGCTCGAGAACGTGCCGGATCGTCCGGTGATTGGCCGACCAGCCGATGGTGGTTGCGAGACCGATCGGGGCGATCCGGCGCATAGCCGAAGTGACGAGCTTCTTGAAATGGAATGGCGCTTTGTCGCCGTCGAGATTGAACATCTCGGCGAGCTTCAGCTGCACCTTTTCAAGGTATTCGAAGATTTCCCGGAATATTTCGGAAGCTTCGGGGTTCTGAGCTATGACCGTTGGCAGCCACAGCCCGAGATCGGTAAGACGAACGTACCGCAGGCTCTCCTGCGAGATAGCCACGCCGACCCGGTGGCGGGCCAACTCGTGAGTGAAAACGCGGCTGACCTCGGCAAACACGAAGTTGACGACGGCGTGTTCGATTACGGAGCCGTGACCGACTTTGATAAGGTTGGCAACGTACTCCTTGTTGCTTTCTCGGATCCGGGTCACGTTCGCGTTCAGTCCTGGTTTGAAGCTTCGGTAACACAGCCGGCCGAACATCTCCGTCATCTTCTCCGCGTCGGACGGCGCGTCTGTGTCCCACTCCGGAGCTCCAACGTGCTGGAGGTAGGCATCCATACCCTCTTCCACGACTCTGGTTTCTCCGACTAGGAACACCTTCGGGCTCACCCTGCGCACAACGATTCCTCCTTTGGGTTCAGATTGTGGCTAAAACATACACTACTTGCATCTGGTAAGTCAAAAGCGGCATGTTATTCTTAAATATGATGGAGTATTTGACTTTAGGCCTCGTCTTGAGCAGAGAAGAGGGAAAAGAAGCGGATGCCAACCTTCATGTGTATACGCGCGACTTCGGGCGGGTTTCGGCCGTTTCTAGAAGCCTTAGAAAAATAACATCTAAGCTGTCGGGTCATCTTCTTCCGGGGAATTTTGTCTCCGTAAGACTGGTGGAAAGAAATAACGGAGGATGGCAGGCGGTTGACGCGATGTCCGTAAAGCGCATGCCGGTCTCGCAAAGTTCTCTCAGGTTTTTAGAGTTTATAAAAGAAACTACTCCGCAGAACGAAGCTGATCTCAAGGTGTGGAATAAAATCGGCAGTCTGCCGGAGAAGGGAAAAATCGACAGGGGCGATTACGTTGAGATTTTGGATCTGCTGGGATTAGGCGGAAGCGCGGCTAGGTGCGCGCATTGCGGCGGAGAGGTTTCCTATTTTCTTCCCAAGGATGTAATATTTATGTGCAGACAGTGTTTTTTTAGATCGCTGTCTTCAGAAGATGAAGCGGTCCATATTTAGCATTATTTTAATAGTATTGGCGGTAGCGTCCGCCGTATTAGTCGGCATGTATTATCTCTACCGCGGCCTTTCTCTGCGCGGTATAAATATTTCTATAGCAAGCGCTTCAAGCACCGTCCAGATGGGCGAGCCGTTCACTATCAATGTTTCCGCTGCGAATAATACCAAAAGCGCGTTGAATAATGTGAGAATAGTCGTCGACTTGCCGGATGGATTGATGGTTGCGAGCAACCACTCCGAAAGGGTCCTTGAGCACGATATAAGCAGCTTTCCCTCCGGCGGCACATTCAATCAAAACTATACTTTGATAGCCGTAACTTCCACTGAGGCTGTGCAGGTCCTGCAGGCGCAGATTTACTATTCTCCGCAATCCGTTGTGGCAAGTTTTAGCAAGTCCACGTCTACTAATATAAGCGTTGCCGCTCCGGAAATTTCTCTTAATCTTTCCACCGCAACCTCAACTGTTTATTCCGGCCAGACTTTCGCCGTTACGGCCACGTACGAGAACAATGGAAGCAGCACAATTAACAATGTAAGAATAAAGTTTAACTACCCGCAGGGATTTACAGAAACCTCTGCTTCGCCCGCGCCATCAGACGGCGGAAGCGCGTGGAACATGGGCGATGCGACTAGCGAACAGGTTACGGTAAACGGCCAGGTTAACCTTCCAGACAACTCGCCCTTTGTTATGACCGCGTCGGTTATGGGAAACGTCGATGGCCAGGACTATGTCATTGTTTCCGATTCTTTGAATATGACTGTGGCAAAGTCTCCGCTTTCCCTGAATATTTCATTGAACGGCGGCGACCCAAACCAGGTCGTTTATCCCGGCGAGACCCTTAACTATGTTGTCGCGTATACCAACAATACTCCGGTGACTTTTAATAATTTAATTTTAAGCACCCAGGTTTCCGGCGGCATGATTAATTGGGGTACGCTCCAGAGTAATGGGATCATGAGTAATTACGGACAGACGATTACTTGGACTCCGTCGACCGTAAGCCAGCTTGCCTCACTTGCGCCGAACTCTTCCGGGGAGGTGTCTTTTTCTTTTCAACTAGACAGTCCGTATCCGGTACAATATGTAAACAGTAAAAATTTTTCCGTTAAGATAAAGGCTCAAGCTTCCTCTCCGACCGTGCCGTATCTTATAGACGCCGGCCAGACAAAAACAGTAGCGATTTCCGAGGCTAAGGTTGCCGGTGAAATAGCCGTGCAATCCACGGCGTATTTCAGGGATGCCGCCTCAGGCGCGATAAATAACGGCCCTTGGCCTCCTAAGGTTGGCCAGTCGACGGAATATACTGTTCACTGGAGCGTTTCGAATTATGTCACGGATGTGAGCAATATGACGGTCAGTTCAGTGCTCCCGCCGGGAGTTGTTTTTGTAAGCACGGTTCAAAATTACGCCTCCTCTACTTTTTCATACGATCCATCCACTAACTCTGTTATCTGGCAGGTCGGCAGTCTTCCGGCAACAGCAGGAATAATAACCGCGGCCCCGCAAGTTGTTTTTCAGATAGCGGTTACGCCCCAAAGCAGCGACGTTAATAATTACAAGACGATACTTGGTGAAACGAACGCGCAGGCCACGGATGATTTTTCCGGAATACAGCTCACCGCGTCTTCGTCTCCCATAACCACCCTGTTGCCCAGCGACCCGTCCGTGAGTGTCGGGCAAGGGTTGGTGCAACAATAGAAAATAGAATATCGCGTATCAAAACATGCGATGTCCGTTAATTTCGCATCTTACATTGCCATTTCGGCCTTTAATTTTTTGCATTTTGGTTTATTTCAGTTAGTATGAAAACCAATAAATGACTAAAACAGAGAAAGCCGTGGAAAGCCTGATGGATAAGATAGTAACCCTCTCGAGAAGCAGGGGGTTTGTTTTTCCCGGTTCGGATATTTATGGAGGATTACAGAATTCCTGGGATTACGGGCCGCTTGGAGTAGCTTTAATGCGCAACATCCGCGAGTCCTGGTGGAGATTTTTCGTGGACACCAGACCCGATATGGTCGGATTGGAATCAACCGTCATAAGCAATCCTAGGATATGGGAGGCTTCTGGACATGTTGAAAATTTTACAGACCCGTTAGTTGAAGATAAGATTACGCACATTCGCTACCGCGCTGACCATTTATTAGAGGATAACGGCATCAATCCAAGCGAGATGTCTTTAAACGAGATGGCTGAGGCGATAAAAACAAAAGGGATCAAAAGCCCTGCCGGCAACGAATTAACGGAACCGCGTAAATTTAATTTATTGTTCAAGACTTACATAGGAGCGACTGAAGACGATAAATCAGTCGCTTATCTTCGCGGTGAACTCGCCCAGGGGATGTTTGTCGATTTTCCCGAAATACTGCGGTCTACAAGGAAGCGTTTGCCGTTTGGAATAGCGCAGGCCGGCAAGGCTTTTAGAAATGAGATAACCACCGGCAACTTTATATTCCGTCTCAAGGAATTCAACCTGATGGAGTTCGAATACTTCGTTAAACCCGGGGAATGGGAAAAATATTTCGATTTTTGGTTAGGCGAGATGAAAAAATGGATGGCCTCGCTTGGAATTAAAGAAAGCGATTTGCGTTTCCGCGAGGTGCCGGAAGGAGAAAGGGCCCATTACTCCAAGAGAACAATCGATGTGGAGTATAATTTCCCATTCGGCGTCAAAGAGCTGCAGGCCATCGCTTACCGCTCCGATTTTGATTTAAGGAACCACGCGGAGAAAAGTGGAGCCGATATGAACTATACTGACCCGAAGACCGGAGAAAAATTTATCCCCCACGTGATAGAGCCGACCTTTGGTTTGGATAGGGCGATTTTAGCTGTTATCTGCGCCGCTTACGCTGAAGAAGAGATAAAGACCGCTTCTGCGGAAACGGAAACAAGAACTGTTTTGCGTTTTCCAAAAAATTTGGCGCCGTTCAAGGTCGCCGTGCTTCCTCTATCAGCCAAAGAAGAACTTGCTGGCATTGCTTTGAAAATAGCTGCCGATCTTCGCCGGTTATTTACGACGGATTACGATGAGACTCAATCAATCGGGAAAAGATACCGCCGGCAGGACGAGATAGGAACTCCTTACTGCATTACGGTTGACTTCGAGACTTTAAACGATCAGGCGGTTACGGTTCGCGACAGGGACACGATGAAACAGGATAGGATAGCTATTTCCGATCTTCCAGGTTACCTGGAAGAAAAATTTAAAACCTAAGCAATTACTAAACAATTTCCACGATCGTGGAAATTGTTTAGTAAGGAGAAAACCATTTGATTGTGAAGAATTATAAACTTTTCGAGATACCGATGCGCGAGCGCGATCTTGTTTTCGTGGATACGGAAACCACGGGTATCTTTCTAGACAAGGAGCTTTTAGAAATAGGAGCGGTCAGAGTCAACTCTAAAACTCTGGAGGTTATCGCTACCACGGATATCAAGATAAAACCGTCTAAACTTGAATCAGCCGACCCCGAAGCGTTAAGAGTAATCGGATTCGACGAGGAGGAATGGAATAAAGAGGGGATTTCTCTTATGGAAGGAATGCGAAAGTTTCTGGATTTTGCCCGTGAAGGAATGCTTGTCGGGCATAATCTGGCTTTTGATTGGATGCATATCCAAAATGGAATCGAGACCTGCGATTTGGAACCGACATACTTTTATAAAGGATTGGATATCTTTTCCATGGCCTGGCTGAAGTTTGGTAAAACTAAACACCTGGAAAAAATGTCTCTTAAGGAGATGGCGGAATTTTTTGATATAAAAATAGAACGCCATCATAGGGCGATAGACGACGCCTTGGCCACTTACCATATTTATATGGAGCTGGTCAGTCTGTAAATCTTGCCAACCAACTCCCGCGATCATAGCAATGGTTCGGCAATTCAATATCCGTCTGATTCTGCTAAAATGTATCCATGTATGATAAGGCAAACGAGCGAAGCTCGTTCACGTTGATAGAACTCCTCATAGTGATAGCCATAATAGGGATCCTCGCCGCCGTCGTCGTCCTGATCCTCAACCCCCAACAACTCCTCGCCCAGGGAAGGG
>JAKCBB010000034.1 GCA_021839365.1 bacterium
CTTGGGAGTGGCGGTATTGCAAGATTTCGAGATACTCTATGGGCTGCCGCAATCGGCACCCGCGATATTAGTAAATATACCCCAGAGGGTAAGAATAAACTTGCGGAAAAAAATAAGGCAAAAGTTTATGCAAACCTTGCTGGCTCATGAACATCAATGTGGATTTTCAGAATCGTTTAATCGCGACCTTCCAGCCATTAAACAATAGAGCTGCTAGCAGATCCTTTCCGAGTCCGGCTTATTTAGCTAATGCACTTTCAAAAGCTACGCCTCGTGCTGGGGCGCAATCTAGAACTGTTACGCCGGAATTAGCCTCTCATTTCGGAACGGCTGCTGTAGATATGTGGTGGCGTAGTGTTCATAGTTTTTTGATATCTACGTCGTTAACTGAAGCTAGCCCTATATGGGCGTCTGTAAGTGGATATTATTCTAGTCATTATTCGGTGCGTGGGATCGCTCACTTGCTGGGTTATTTTTATCTTTTCAACGACAAGAAACTTGTTCATCTAGAGCCAAAACCCAATAGCTTTAGTTGTCTATTCTCTGATTCAAAGGGAACTAATTCTGGTGAACATAAGTTGTATTGGGTTTTAGTGAAACAAGATCCAGTTTTTGCCGCAGACCCACTCTTTACAGAGAACAAACAAAACACAGACGAATCAGATGCGGCGCACCGTAACTTTGCGAATTACATTGACCATCTTTGTAACTATCCTACCTTTCGCCCCCTAGATAAGGACACGATTATTAATCGTGTAGATCACATTTCAAAAATTATTTTTCAAGATGTCCCCATCCCGCGCAAGAGTAAATTCCCCGATGTGGAGTATGTTCAGCTTATTGCATATCATCGATTGGTGAGTTTTAGAAAAATTTTAGATGAGGTTCTTGGTGCAAGTAATCGTTTCTGGACGGTTAATCGCAATCCTTCGTTTGCTACTGGGTACACAAATTTTCAGTTGGCTGAGGCAACAGGACTTCCTCAACCAGACCAACGGAGATGAAATATATGGGTTCAAAACGGCATATGCTTGAAAATGGGCTTGGTGAAATACTCCGGAGCCAACTTCCTCACGCCAAGAGATTCATCGATCCTTTTGCCGGATCTGGCGGGGTGATAAATTATGTTGCAGTTGAGCGAAAATTTAAGAAGCCAATAATCGCAGGGGATCTTCAGAAGTATTCGGTTGTCCTTGCGCGAGCCGTTATTGGAAGGACGGCAAAAGTGGACGTTGAGCGCATAAAGAAATCGTGGATAGAGCTAGCAAAGAAAGAAGTAGAAAAATCGACACTTTACATTAAAAGTGAGTTACTTGATAAAGATTATTCCGGCGACATCAAGAAACAGGTGATGATGTCGCGTAAGTTATGTGAATCTCCATCGAAAACGGGGCCTATCTGGAATGCTTATGGTGGCCATTACTTCAGTCCGAAGCAAGCCATCGTTTTCGATTATCTCCTCAAGAATATTCCTAATTCGTCGCCCAATAAGGACATTTGTCTCGCTGCGCTCATTATCGCGGCTTCTCGCTGCGCCGCTGCGCCGGGTCATACTGCACAGCCCTTCCAGCCGACGAAAGGTGCGGGTAAATTTATCAAAATCTCTTGGGGTATTGATGTCTTTAAGTCATGCGAAGCGGCGCTGAAGGAACTTGCGCCTATGCACGCCCAAAAGAAGGGGGAGGCGCATGTTATGGATGCTGAAAAATTGATTCCGAAACTGAAAGAGGGCGACCTCGTTTTCATCGATCCGCCATATTCGGGCGTGCAGTATAGTCGCTTCTATCATGTTTTGGAAACGATCGCGCGGGGTAAGTGCGGAGAAGTTTCCGGTGTCGGAAGGTATCCCGCCAACAATGAACGGCCTCAATCAAAATTCAGCAATACGAGCCAATCTCTCAAGGCGCTCGATGATCTTTTGGTAGCTCTTGCAAAGCGTCGAGTTATGGTGATTTTCACTTTCCCAAAGGGCAAAGCGAGTAATGGTCTTTCAGGAGACAAGGTTGCGGAATATAGTCAAAAATATTTTAAGCTCAGTAAGCGTCGCACCCACCGCCGAGTGATTTCTGGGAAGTTTAGTACGTTGGGTGGCAACAATAAGAAACTTCAGAAAAACAGCAAGGTTAAAAAATCGCGAATCGACTCCGAGGAGTTGGTGTTATTATTAAAGCCGAAAGGAAAATGATGAACGCGGGTAAAAAATTTACCATCTATCTTGCTACGGGTCTCCCCAGAGGGATGCGTGAAGTTAAGATTGATCAATGGAGCGGAAAAGCTATTTGCGGTCCTAGAAATGCCATCAAGGATATCATTGAACTGCCCGAGATTGAATCTGGTGCGTGTGTATATTTCTTAATCGGTTCAATAAATGAAAGTGGCTTGCTAGATGTCTACGTCGGAGAAGCGGATGGATTTAAAGAACGCATTAAAGATCATGACTATAAGAAGGATTGGTGGGAAGACGTCGTTGTTTTTGTAAGCCAAGATGGATCTTTAACAAAAACCGGAGTCCAGTATCTGGAAAGTATTTGCATAGAACGCTTAAAAGAAGTCGGTCGTTGTGATTTAAAGAACAGCAATAATCCCGCCAAACCATCAATACCCCGAGAGGATGTGAGTGGCCTAGAAATGTTCTATGAAAACCTTGCTTCTATAATGCCATTGCTCGGTTATGATATTTTTGTTCAAACAGGAAAGACATCCGATAAAGCCGCAGAAACACTTCCAGAATTTACTTGCAAGAAAAGTAATGGCAAGATTGTCGCCCACGGTATTTTGTTAAAAGATGGGAAAATGAAAGTGCTTAAAGGATCGGGCGCTGAATCGGAGGATGTAGAATCTTTTAAAACCCACGCTTATTGGAAATTAAAACAAGCCTTACTTAAAATGGGCCGCCTAGAGCCTCGGGGCGATCAACTTGTTTTTACTGATGACTACATTTTTGATAGCTCAAGTGCAGCTGCGGCAGTAATCAAGGCAAGGCCAGCCGCTGGCCCACTTGAATGGAGAGATAAAGACAGCAAGACACTAAAAGAGATCTTAGAGAGAGAAATTTCATCTTAAAATTTTCGCTCTCGGCCACGCGGCCTTGAGCGTTTTTATTTTATTTTTTTCACCCCCGGCCGAGCTACCCGCAAATCATCGTCTAGTGGACGCCAGCATCTTTCGTTGTTTGAACGAAGTGAAAATTGAGTGGCTGGGAGACCAGGATTCGAACCTGAATTCATAGCTTCAAAGGCTACTGTCCTACCATTAGACGATCTCCCAATATTCTTTTATTAAAATCTCTGTTTTACGCGGCAAAAGGCGGTTAAATCGCCCAGCATTGCACCAAGATATTAGCATGAATATAATTGAAGGCAAAGAATGGCTGGTAAGAACGGAGGTAAAAAAGACGCGGTAAAAGTGTTGGTTTTGGCGGTGATATTCGGCCTTATGATTTTTAGCGGTTTATCTACGATTTTTCTTAGCTCAAGCAATCCTGCCGTAAGCAGCTATCTCAACTCCGAAGGAAACGGAGTCTCTCCGCCGACGACGAGCACGGTTCCATGCCTCACGCCCGGCGTCCCTATACGCCAGGACTTCGATCTTCATCTCGCTATTAACATAGGCGGCCGCGCCGAAAACATACCGGACGGCATAGGAATAAACAGTGTGTGTAAGAGCGAGATAGCTACCATCGACGGCAATGGCCACATAAATGTGAAAGCGCAGGACGACAGACAGTACACCTTAGGAGATTTCTTTGCGGTTTGGGGACGGAGTTTTTATCTTCCGGGGTATGTCGTAAAGATGACGGTTAACGGAAAACAATCGAACGACTTGGAAAATCTCGTTCTCCAAAAAAATCAGCTGATCTCTTTAATCTACGCTTCATCAACGTCTCAATAAAATAGCCGAGTCTGAAATTAAATAAATATGGAAAAGAATAGCGCGTTCCAAAACGCACTCCGCCAGCTTGCGTCCGTAAAGGACAAGACTGGTTTGGATGATAATATCTACGAACAGCTGAAAAAACCGAAAAGGTTCATCGAGGTAAGCGTGCCTGTTAGGATGGATAACGGAAACGTGAGAGTTTTTACCGGATACCGTTCGCAGTTTAACGATGCCCGCGGCCCGTACAAAGGAGGGATACGCTTCCATCCGAATGTCAGCGAGGATGAGGTTAAGGCCTTAAGCATGTGGATGACCTGGAAGACCGCCGTTGTCGATATTCCCTTAGGCGGCGGGAAGGGAGGCGTGATTGTTAATCCGAAGGAGTTAAGCGCGGGCGAGCTTGAAAGACTGTCGAGGGGATATATCCGCGCCATCGCTCCGTTTATCGGGGAAAGAATAGATATTCCGGCTCCGGATGTGTATACCGATCCGAGAATAATGGCCTGGATGCTCGATGAGTACGAACAGATTGTCGGGCACAAAGCCCCAGGAACGATAACCGGAAAACCCTTAAGCATCGGCGGATCAAGGGCCAGGGGATATTCGACCGCGCAGGGGGGATTTTATGTCTTGGAAGAGATTGTGAAAAAAATGAGACTAGGAAAGAACTCCGAAATATCCATACAGGGGTTCGGCAACGCCGGAGCCAACATGGCCGAGATACTTTACAAAAACGGATATAAAATAACGGCGGTAAGCGACAGCAAGGGCGGCGTGAGCAATTCTGACGGGCTTGATATTAAAAAACTCGAGGAGCACAAAAAACAATCCGGATCGGTTCTCGGATTTTCCGGCGGAAAGGATATGGGTTCCGACATACTGGAAACCGAAACAGACGTCCTTATCCTTGCCGCCTTGGAAAACGCGGTAACCGCCGACAACGCGGATAAAGTTAAAGCCAAACTGATACTCGAACTGGCTAACGGACCGGTAACCCCGGACGGAGACGGGATTCTTGATAAGAAAAACACAGTAATAGTCCCTGATATTTTAGCTAACGCCGGGGGAGTGGGGGTAAGTTATCTTGAGCAGGTGCAGAATGCCTATATGTACTACTGGAGCGAGGAAGAGGTGCTGGCAAAACTTAAGGAGATGATGACTAAAGCGTTCCACGACGTATGGCAAGCCAAGGAGGAGAATAAAACCACAATGCGCCAGGGGGCGTACATTCTCGCCATCTCCCGCGTAGCGCAGGCGATGGAAGATCGTGGTTAGACTCGCAATATTCCTTCTCTCTGTCCGCCCCGCCAACCAACTCCCGAGATCATAGCAATGGTTCGGCAACCCCCGAATATCCTCCGTTGTTTGTAATGACAACCGCGTCATCCTCTGTTAAACTGAAACGTATCATG
>JAKCBB010000008.1 GCA_021839365.1 bacterium
ACGGAGGC
Organism: bacterium; assembly: GCA_021839365.1. Taxonomy (GTDB): domain Bacteria; phylum Patescibacteriota; class Minisyncoccia; order UBA6257; family Colwellbacteraceae; genus JACWAO01. The sequence goes on from JAKCBB010000008.1 coordinate 9, forward strand.
AACGACAATGTCGCCTATGCCGGCGGTTTTTTTGCGTCCTCCCAAAATTCTGAAGCATCTTACTAGCTTTGCTCCGGAATTGTCAGCAACATGTAAAATAGAGCGTTCCTGTATCATAGTTATTCCTTGTTTTCAGTCTCTTCAAGCGGAGCGGTTTCGACTTTTTTGCCGCGGGAAATAAGTTCGACAACCTTCCATTTCTTATCCTTGGAAATCGGTCTCGATTCCTCCATGACAACCCTATCTCCGGCGCGATACTCATTGTTCTCGTCGTGGGCTTTAAATTTTTTGCTGATCTTGCGGTACTTCTTATACTTCGGAGCGAGTTTCATGCGCTCAACCAAAACAACGACGGTCTTGGCCATCTTATCGGAAACAACAGTTCCCTCCAGCCGCTTTCTAATTATTTCTTTATTTTCCGGCATATTTTTTCTGGTTTATAAAAGTCAGGATTCTCGCCGTTTTCTTTCTCGCCTCTCGGAGATCTTTTATAACATCCTGTTTTCCGCGATAAACGCTTATTCTAAGATCAGAAACCTTTCCGCGAGCCGCAACAAGCTCTCTTTCGAGCTCGACTCCATCTTTTTCTTTTAACTTCTGAATCTCGTTCTTTTTCATATTACTTGGTTAGAATCTTTGTCTTAAAAGGAAGCTTGTGTCCCGCAAGCGTCAAAGCGCGCTTCGCGACATCTTCTTTTATGCCATCCATTTCCAAGATTATTCTTCCCGGCCTTACCGGAAAAACGTAATGATCGACAGATCCCTTGCCTCCTCCCATAGTAACCTCGGGAGGTCTTTTGGTAATAGGTTTATCTGGAAAAACCCTTATCCAAACCTTACCCTCTCTTTTAATAAAGTTGGTTACCGTGCGGCGAGCCGCTTCTATCTGATTAGACTTCAACCAAGCCGGCTCCGTAGCCTGAAGGCCGTAGGTTCCGAAAGCGAGATAGCAACCACGCGTGTCAAGCGTTCTTTTTTTAGAACGTCCTTTCTGCCACTTTCTGTGTTTGACCTTTTTCGGAATAAGCATGGATTTTATTTATTGTTAAAAATCTCTCCGCGGTATACCCAAACTTTAATACCGACCGTTCCGGCGGTCGTAAAAGCCGTTGCTTCTCCATAATCGATATCCGAACGCAATGTCGAAAGAGGAAGCTTGCCTGTCGCTAAATGTTCCGTGCGGGCAATTTCATTTCCATCCAACCTGCCGGCAACTTCTATCTTGGCGCCTTTGACATCACGGCTCTGCTTTAAGGAATCTATGTATTTTTTAATAGTCCTTCTGAACTTGAAACGCTTCTCAAGGTCCCAGGCGATATTCTGCGCGACAACCGCCGCCGAGGTTTCCGTTCTCTTCAGCTCCTCGACGCTTAAGTTTAAAGCAACCTTAGATTTGATAGCTTTTTCCAGCGTTTTCGTCAAGTCTTCGACGCCTTTTCCCCCGCGGCCGATGATAAGCCCTGGCCTGCTGGCTTTAATGAAAACGCGATATCTGTCCGGTGTGCGCTCTATCTCTATTCTGGCTATTCCGGCCTGCCCTATTTTTTTAAAAATAGCCGTCCTTATTTTTTCATCTTCCTCAAGCCACACGGCAAAATTGCGCTTGCTAGTAATCCAACGCGTGTCCCATTGTCTGCTAATACCTAACCTATATGAACTTGGCTTAATCCTTCTACTCATGTTTAAATAGCTTTTCTCCTGAAGATTCTGCGACGAGGAGTAGCTCCGGTCGTTTTTTCTTCCTTCGACTTCTGTTCCGAAGTATCTTTCGGCTTTTCTTTCTGCTTGGCTTCTTTAACCGGGGACTGTTTTATTTTCTTCCCTACGCGGTGGAAAGAGAATCTCGGCTTCGCGCTATCTTTTTCCCCTAGAACGATAGTAATATGACTGCGCTTCTTTTGTATAGGCGTAGCTCTCCCCTGCGCGCGCGGCAGGTATCTTTTGAGCATTATGCTTTTATCTACGAAAATCGTTTTTATGAAAAGCTTATTCTCGTCCAATTTGGAATTTTTGGCATTGCTAACGGCTGAATAGATAAGTTTTCTTATCGGATCGGTCCCACGCAGGGCGTTCATCTCCAATTGAGCCAGAGCCTCGTTAACCGTCAATCCTCGGATTAAATCCGCCACCAATCGCGCCTTGCGCGGGGCTAAATCAAAATTTTTCAATACGGCTTTTGTTTCAGTCATGGCTTTTATTTTTTGGCGGCGGACTCGGCAACCTTAGCCTTTGCCTCCAATTCTTTTTGGATTTTTCCTCCGTGTTTCACGAATTTTCTAGTAATGGCAAATTCCCCAAAGCGGTGTCCCACCATCTCTTCGGTAACTAAAACCGACACAAAATCCTTGCCGTTATGCACTCCGAAAGTAAAACCTATCATCTCCGGAGAGATTTCAGAGCTACGCGACCAAGTCTTTATAACCGTTCTGTCGCCGGCCTTTAACCCTGCTATCTTTTTAAGCAGGCGATCATCAATATACGGTCCTTTGCTTGCGGATCTACTCATGGTTTAATTTTATTTTCTCTTCTTCTTTACGCGGCGGGAAACAATAAGGCTGTTTGACCATTTTTGTTTCTTCCTGGTCTTGCGTCCTCCGGTAACCTTACCCCAAATCGTCTTGGGCCTCTTGGTGCCTCTCGGCTGTCTTCCTTCTCCGCCTCCATATGGATGATCGACCGGATTCATGACGCTGCCTCTAACAGTGGGTCTTACGCCCATGTGCCTGACTCTTCCAGCCTTGCCTAAAACAACAAGTTTGTTGTCTAGGTTGGAAACCTGGCCCAAAGAAGCCATGTTTCCCCAAAGGATTTTTCTTACCTCGCCTGAGGGCATTTTGATATGGGTGTATCCGTCCTCCTGAGCAAGAACCATAGCCGAACTTCCGGCGCTTCTTATTATCTGTCCGCCCTTTCCCGGATTCAACTCTACGTTAAAAACAGAGTATCCAACCGGAATGCTCTTAAGAGCAGCGCGGTTTCCAGGAACAAGCGAGGCGTTTTCTCCGGCTATTATTTGAGCTCCGACTTTTATTCCGTCCGGGGCCAAGTGATAGCGGCGATCCCCGTCTTTATAAACAACGCGCATAATGAAAGCTGTGCGGTACGGATCATATTCCAGAGCTTCGACTTTTCCCGGAACGCCGATTTTGTTTTGCTTAAAATCTATGATGCGGTAAAGTTTCTTTACTCCGCCACCCTGATGACGAACGGTTATTCTGCCGCGATTATTTCTTCCGCCATGGGATTGCAAGGAAATAAGCTTGTTTTTTAACGGTTTAATATCGCTCAGAGACGAGAAGTCCGGAGAAGTCATATGCCGCCTTGATGGAGTCGTAGGATTATTGCGCTTCATGGTTATGATTCGATATTTATCTTATCTCCGGCCTTAAGGGTAACGATAACCTTTTTTACATTCTTTCTTTTATTTTTAATGCGGGTAACATTAACCCTCAGGATTTTAACCTTATACATCTCCTCCACGGCTTTTTTTACCTCGCTCTTATTGGAGCGGTTATCAACTAAAAAAGTGTATTTGCCGGATTCCGTTTTTCCGACGGCCTTTTCGCTTATAACCGGATATTTAATTAAAAGCTTATTTGCCTGCATTGTAATGTTCGGATATGGAAGAAATCGCCTCTTTATCTAAAAGAACATCGTGATACCTCAATAAATCGTAAATATTCAACGAAGAGGCATCGAGACTCTTTACTGAGGGGATGTTCCTGCTGACCCTAAAGACCATCCTGTCTCCCTGTGGAATAAGCAAGACACTAAGCTTGCCTTCTTGTCCGAGTTTTTTAAAGAACGACGAGAGATAAGCGTGTGCCGCTTTGGTTTTTTCACCAAGTTCAAGAGAGTCTATGACTTTCAATTCGCCGTCGGCAAGTTTTTTAGAAAGCAGAGAAAACATCGCCGCCTGACGCTGTTTCTTGTTTATTTTAACGGAATAATCTTTCTCCTTTTTAGGACCGTGGGCCGCTCCTCCATGAACCCATACCGGGGATCTGGTGGAACCCTGACGGGCACGGCCGGTATGCTTCTGTTTCCACGGTTTCTTTCCGCCTCCCGCGACCTCGCTTCTGTCTTTGGCGTGGGCTATCGTGTCGCGGCTATTGTTCTCCTGGGCGCGTAAAGCTTGATGAACAAGATCGGCGTTCCATTTACGGTTAAAAATGCGGTCTTCCGCTTCCACATTTCCAATTATTTCCCCATTCTTGTTGTAAACATCGAGCTTCATGGCAATAAAATTATTTCTGAACTTTTATCACTCTTCCCGGAACTCCCGGCACCGCTCCGCCGAGATAGATTATTTTGTTCTTCTCGTCCAATTGGACAACTTCAAGATTGGCAGTTACATTATTACCCCCCATTCTTCCGGCCATTTTTCTTCCGGGAAAAACATGCTGAGGCGCGGTGCTGCCGATAGAGCCGGGAGCACGCCAGCGGTTCTTCTGGCCGTGGGTTTTCGGACCTCCGTGAAATCCGTGTCTTTTAACAACCCCTTGAAAACCCTTTCCTTTGCTCGCGCCTTGAACTTTAACCTTGTCGCCTACAGCGATACCAAGGCCGGATGAATCACCGCTATCAACACTTATAACAGCAACCGGAGTTACCGCGAAAATCTTACCGTCGCGGTATACCTGGCTCATCTTCATCTTTTTGGCTTTGATCTTAGTCATGATCTTACAAACTCCTAATTAAAACAACCGGGGGATATGCCTCGGTTGTTCTAATTCCTGTGCTCTATCCCTACTGTTCCCTATTCTACGCCATTTTTATTTCCACATCAACCCCCGCCGGGAGATTCAGGTCGCTTAGGGATTCCATCAGTTTTTGGTTCGGGTTAAGGATATCGACGAGTCTTTTATGAATCCTCATTTCAAACTGCTCTCTGGATGTCTTATGAACGAAAGTGGAACGGTTTACCGTGTACCTTCTAAATTCCGTCGGCAACGGTATCGGGCCGATTATCTCAGCGTTATACCTGTGCAGGGTATCAACTATCTGCCGACAGGAATTATCCACCAGGCGGTGGTCGTAAGACTTGATTCGCAGTCTAAGCCTATCGTTCTTTTCTCCTTCCTTAGCCATTTTAAGCTACTTTATTATCTTGCTTACAACTCCGGCTCCGACGGTGTGTCCACCTTCGCGGATAGCAAACCTTTGTTTTTCATCAAGAGCTATCGGAGAAATAAGCTTAACGCTGAATTTAACGGTGTCTCCAGGCATAACCATCTCTACGCCCTCGGCCAATTTCACCTCGCCGGTGACATCGGTCGTACGGATGTAGAACTGCGGCTTGTAACCGTTAAAAACTGGAGTGTGCCTTCCGCCTTCCTCTTTGCTAAGGATATAAACCTCAGCCTCGAATTCGGTATGCGGGGTAATGGCTCCCGGTTTGGCGACAACCTGTCCGCGCTGGACATCTTCTTTTTTCAAACCGCGGAGAAGAATGCCGACATTGTCTCCGGCCATACCTTCATCAAGCATCTTATTGAACATCTCGATTCCGGTAACTACCGTTTTCTGAGTCGGTTTCAATCCTACGATTTCAACTTCATCGTTAACCTTGACGACTCCTCTCTCAATTTTTCCGGTAACAACAGTTCCGCGCCCTTCGATAGAGAATACATCCTCGATAGGCATAAGGAACGGCTTATCGGTGTCTCTTTTCGGTTCGGGGATATACTCGTCCAAGTACTTGACGAGTTCAAGTATCGGCTGAGCATCCGGATCATCGGCAGACTTCGCTTCAAGCGCTTTCAAAGCCGATCCGCGGACCACCGGCACCTCGTCTCCCGGGAATTCGTATTTCTTAAGAAGTTCGCGAACCTCGGCTTCAACTAAATCGACAAGCTCCGGATCGTCAACCATATCAACCTTATTAAGGAAGACAATGATAGCCGGAACCCCGACTTGATGAGCGAGCAAAACATGCTCTCTTGTCTGAGGCATGGGGCCGTCAGCGGCCGAAACCACGAGAATGGCTCCATCCATCTGAGCGGCGCCGGTAATCATGTTCTTGATATAGTCGGCGTGTCCCGGAGCATCAATATGCGCGTAGTGACGCTTCTCCGATTCATATTCAGAGTGATGCAAAGCGATCGTAATGCCTCTCGCTTTTTCTTCAGGAGCGTTGTCTATTTGATCGACTCTTTCCTCCTTCTTCGCCCACCCCTTCAAGTGAAGCACGTGGGTTATGGCCGCCGTAAGCGTGGTCTTACCGTGATCGATGTGGCCGATAGTACCCACGTTAACATGCGGCTTGTTTCTCGAAAACTTTTCTTTTTCCGCCATGTTTTATTTTTTGTTTATTAGCGTCAGCTTTTTAAGCTATAAATCGACTTGTTTAATCTATATTAACACCTAATTCCTGTCAATACAAAATTACCTTTTACCATCCACTATTTCCTGTTCGATATTCTTCGGAACCTGTTCATAATGGCTGAATTCCATACTGAAAGTTCCTCTTCCCTGAGAAATAGAGCGAAGCTTCGTGGCGTATCCGAACATTTCGGAAAGAGGAATGTTTGCATCGACAACTTTTATATTCCCCCTGTCCGTCATCGACTCTATTCTCCCTCTCTTTGAAGAAACATCTCCGGTAACGTCTCCCAGAAAGTCTTGCGGAATAAGAACCTGGACTTTCATAATCGGCTCAAGGACAAAAGCACCCGCGCGTCTCGCGGCCTCCTGAAAAGCCATGGAGGCGGCAATTTTAAAAGCTACTTCGGATGAGTCAACTTCATGGAACGATCCGTCGTAAAGCGTAACCTGGACATCTACAACCGGATATCCGGCAACGACGCCCTTAGCCAAAGATTCCTCAACTCCTTTTTCAACCGCGGGTATGAACTCCTGCGGAATTATTCCTCCTTTAATCGCGTTTATAAACTCGAATCCGGCACCTCTTTCCAAAGCCTTGAGCCTCAGCCAAACATGACCATACTGGCCGCGTCCTCCTGACTGGCGAATATATTTTCCTTCCGCTTCAGCTTCTCCCTTGATACTTTCGCGGTAAGCGACCTGCGGCTGTCCGACATCGGCTTCAACGCCGAACTCGCGGCGCATTCGATCGACAATAACATCCAGATGAAGTTCGCCCATTCCAGCGATAATAGTTTCTCCGGTTTCGGAATCGCCGCTAACGCGGAATGTCGGATCCTCCTCGCCGAGCCTGCGTAAAGCCATGCCCATTTTTTCCTGATCGGCTTTGGTCTTCGGACTGATGCGTTCGCTTATAACCGGCTCAGGGAAAGAGATTTTTTCAAGAATAATAGGATTACTCGGATCGCAGATAGTGTCTCCGGTAGTCGTGTCCTTCAGTCCAACAAGCGCTCCTATGTCTCCGGTTTCAACTACATCCAGTTCCTCGCGGTGATTGGCGTGCATCTGAAGTATGCGCCCGACCCTTTCCTGGGAGTCCTTTGTGGAATTCAAGACATACGTTCCTTTGCTCATCTTTCCGGAATAAACGCGGAAATAAGCAAGACTTCCGACGTAAGGATCTGTGGCAATTTTAAAAACAAGAGCGGAAAACGGAGCTTCGTCTTTGGCTTCGCGGGATATTTCTTCCTCGGTCTTAGGATTCGTTCCTTGAACCGGCGGAAGATCAAGCGGAGACGGAAGATACTCAACGACAGCATCCAAAACCAACTGAACTCCCTTATTCTTTAAAGCGGAGCCCGTAAGAACCGGGACCAGTTTGTTTTGAAGCGTCGCCTTGCGGAGAGCCTTCTTCAATTCGTCTATGCTTATCTCCCGTCCTTCCAAGAATTTTTCCGCCAGCGCGTCGTCGGTTTCAGCGATTTTTTCCACCAGTTTTTCACGGGCATTAACGGCCGCATCTTTGAGATCCGCGGGAATTTCCATCTCGACGATTCTTTCGCCGTTGTCTCCCTCGAATCTAAAGGCGGTCATATTGAACAGATCAATAACGCCGGCAAACGCCGATTCCGCTCCGATTGGAAGATTTATCGGAATAGCATTCGGAGTAAGCCTTTCGTGGATAGAGGCTAAGCTGTTTTCAAAACTGGCTCCAAGCCGGTCCATTTTATTGATGAAACAAAGACGCGGCACCTGGTATTCATCGGCGTATCTCCAGTTGGTTTCGGATTGCGGCTCAACGCCGGAAACGCCGTCAAAGACAACAACAGCGCCATCCAAGACGCGCAAAGACCTTTTGACTTCGACGGTAAAGTCGATATGCCCCGGGGTGTCTATAAGATTGATTCTATGCTCGCGCTGTTTGTCTCCATGATTGTATGTAGGTATCCAATGAACGGTGGTCGCGGCAGAGGTAATAGTGATTCCCCTTTCTCTTTCCTGCTCCATCCAGTCCATAACCGCTTCTCCCTCATGCACCTCTCCTATCTTGTGGGAAATTCCGGTATAGAAAAGAATGCGTTCGGAAACGGTTGTTTTTCCGGCATCAATATGGGCAATAATGCCGATATTCCTTACTTTTTCTAAAGGGTATTTACGCATAAGAGTCTAAAAATTACCAGGAGAAATGAGCAAAAGCCCTGTTAGATTCCGCCATACGGTGAATATCCTGCTTCTTTTTAACGGCGGTCCCTTCGTTTTTATAAGCGGAAAGGATTTCCTCGGAAAGGCTCTGCGCCATATTTTTGCCCTTCTTCGAGCGGGCGGCATCTATAAGCCAGCGGCTGGCGAGCATGAATTTTCTTTCCGGGCGCACTTCGCGCGGAACTTGGTAGTTGGCTCCGCCGATTCTGCGGGAAGAAACTTCTACTCTCGGAGAGATATTGTCCATGGCTTTTTCGAAAACAGTTATGGGGTTTTCCCCGGCTTCTTTCTCTATCGCCTTCAAGGCGGCATAGACAACCCTTTCGGCGGCGGTTTTTTCGCCGTTTTTCATTATGTAGTTTATAAAACGCGTCAAAGCCACGTTGCCATAGACGGCATCAGGCTTACGATCTCTTTTCTCGGCTCTCTTCCTTCTCATAATTTATAGACACTATTTTCCCTTCTTTGCTCCGTACTTCGAACGCTGCTGTTTTCTGCCCTGAACTCCGGCGGTATCTAATACGCCGCGGACTATGTGGTAACGGACACCCGGAAGGTCTTTGACCCTTCCTCCGCGAACCATAACAACAGAGTGTTCCTGAAGATTATGGCCTTCTCCAGGGATGTAGGCCGTTACCTCCTGGCCATTCGTCAGTCTGACCCTCGCGACCTTACGCAAAGCGGAGTTCGGTTTCTTCGGAGTAGTGGTAAAAACTTTCAAACAGACACCGCGCTTAAAAGGCGACGCGGATTGGACCGGCCGGTTTTTGATTACATTAAAATAAAGCCCCAATGCCGGAGCCTTACTTTTAGCCAAAGTCTTTTTACGCTTCTTCTTAAGAAGCTGGTTGATAGTCGGCATCGGGGTTTAATATAACAAGGTTGGCTCTTTATTGTCAATCTTTCACCTTAGAACTTATCCCAAAACACATCGCGGATCGGAGGTGTTTTAGATAGGTTCTAGAAAGGAAGAAGGTTTATGGCTCCGCTTCCGGCCAAAAGCGTAAAAAGATGGACAGCTAAATAAAATATCACTCCGAAAAAAGCATAAAGCATAAGGAGAACAAGGAAAAACCACCATATTCCGGCTCCTTGGATCATTGTGGAGTATCTACTGGGAAGAATGAGGGTTAAAACCTTGGAGCCGTCGAGGGGCGGGACCGGAATCAGATTGAAGACCATGAGCAGACAATTAATAAAAACGACAATGGCTAGGAATATTTCCGTTGTTTGCGGCAAAGGAACGAATCTTATTATCAATCCAAAAACCGCCGCGATGAGGAGGTTGGAAAGCGGTCCGGCTAAAGCGACTTTAAGCGGGCCGTATTTAAAATCCTTGTACAGATTATTGGGGTTGTACGGCACCGGTTTTGCCCATCCGACCAGTATCGGTGAGTGGATAATATATAGGAACAGAGGAAAAACAATGGAGCCGAAGGGATCAAGATGGTTTATGGGATTAAGCGTAAGCCGTCCGGCATCTTTGGCGGTGGTATCTCCTAAAGCCAGCGCCGCGTAACCATGCGCCACCTCGTGTACAATTGCGGAAAAAATCAAAACCGCGAGGGCAAAAATTATTATAACGGAATTCATTCTTTACATTGTATCCGATTTACCATATATTAGAAGCCGTATGAAACAGTGCGAGATTTGCGGCAAAGGGTCGTCCATGGCTGGAAAGCGGGTTAAGCTGCGCGGCCATTATAATCCCCAGGCCATTACAAGAAAGCATCCAAATTTGCAGAAAACTACTCTTCCGAGCGGCAAGAGCGTTTTAGCCTGCGCCCAGTGTATAAAAACCCTAGCGAAGAAAAAGGCCTGAAACGCGTCACTCAGCCCCGTCTCAAACGGGGCATTTTATTTAATAAAATTTTGAAATACAATGTTTTTGTGCTTCCGGGCTGCGCAGAAAGCGGCAGCGGATCAGAGAGAATTGGACAAAAGCCTTGTTCAACAAGATTTATAAAATAGCATAAATAGTTTTTGTATCGGGCTGTAGTATAACGGCAGTATACACCCTTGGGGTGGGTGCGACCCGGGTTCAATTCCCGGCAGCCCGACAATTTGAAATAATCGAAAAACTAGGAGTCAACCGCTGGCGGCCGGTTCTTTGACTTTTAAACACACTAACAATACCATTCGGGCAAGAGACACGATATAAAGGAGGGTGTTTTATGGACCTTAACAGTCGAAATACGCTCATGCTTCCCGCGAAGCTGTCGCACGATGCGCCAACGTGCCACGGATACGGAGAGGAGCTCTGGTTTGACGCTGAAGTCCCATCCGGCCTTAAAGAAAAAGTTGACTTTCTGCGCAGAGATTCCGATTGCATAGGGGCAATCCTGTCTGCCGGAGTCGGAAGTCTCAAATGCCCCATGGTTGCCGAATGGATATCCTTTGCCGTTGCCGGGGCAATAATAGCCGCCGCAACCGGGAAATACCTGATCCCGCCCGATCCGGAACCTTTTGACTTCCCAGAAAAAATAGAAGACTACGTCTGGGAAACCCTGTGGAAAACCGTGCTTCAAAAGGACGGACAAACAACGCTAAGCCGCGAATTCATCGCCGCGATGTTCCGCGTGTTTCTTCCGCGGGAACACCATGCGCCGCCTGACCATCCGTACCGAGAAAGCGAATTCGTTTCCTGGTGGAACGCTATTCAGCCGGGAGACAGACTCTTCAGCTCTATCGGTCATTTGAGAATCGATGCCGTAGAAAGCGGCAACAAGGCATTGCGTAATCTGCCGCACGCGCTTACGGTTCCCGCGACAATCGTTTCACAACACGTACCGATGATGCTTGAAATCGTTGTAAACAGGATACAGAAAACATACCTGTGGTGAGCATTGCAGCGTTTAGCCGTCGAAAAGAATTTCGGCGGCTTTATTTTCTAACGATTTTTCGCGTACATATTGGTTGACGTGTTCATAAAGAATCCGATCAACGCAACCCGTATTCGGGTTGATTTTCGATTTTTTATGTCGCGTTGAGCGTTATTATCGCATAAGCCATATACGATAAGAAAATCATCCATCCGGTATAAATAAGAAGAAAATACGACGATATTCTGCTAAGTTTCAAAGCCGCAAACGACACCGTCAAACCTAAAATTACTATTGAAATTCTTACAGCCAGCGATAACGACAAAGCATGAAGCATAAAAAATAAATAAGACTGAAAAATATCGAGAACGGCCATAAAAGCCAGGACATATATCAAATAGATACCTGAGCCGAATAATTCAACCGGATAAACGTGTCTCTTATTTTTCCTGCTCTCTTTCCATAATAAAATTACCGCTACAACGAACAAGATAAATACCGCGCCGGAAAGCGATCCAAGCACCGAACCAAGGGGAGCCCAAGACGGCAACAAAAGGGAATCGCGCCAAATCATTCCATGCTCTGTAAAGATGTTCTTAAAAAGCGCGGCAATTAAGCCTAGAAAGGCTATGATAATGTAGTCTATACCCACTGACTAAATTTTATCACCTCCCGTCCTTTATTATCTGTGGAGAATTAATATAGTCGCGTTTATACAAAATAATAAAAATTATCAATATAAGCGCCGTGAGCAGATCCGAAGCAATGCAATATTGGCAGAAAGCCTTAAGAATGAAAGCCTGAACATATAAAAGATAGAAAGAAAAAAGAATGCCCGCTCCGACGAAAAACAAAAGCCACCGGAGAATAAGCTTGTTTCTTCCATACGAATAGTAGGCGGTTCCCGTTAGGACAGCGACGTAAAACAACAATCCTAAGATTGCAACCGGTATCCCGTAAATTACGGAGTAAGCGCTCGTGGCTACAATATTACATTTCGAAAGACCGGAAACAGCTCCGCAGACCAAAGCCGCTCTGCGCAAGTGCGTTTCGGTAAGATACAGCGTGTCGATTATTCCGAGAAGACACAAAACGTAAAGAAGTATAAAAGGTTTACCTAATTTTAGATTAGACATTGCACAGAATTAAGATAATCGAAGAAAAACAAAAAAGCAATTCCATGAGAAATTCAAAAATGAACGGGTGTTTCCCATGCTCTTTTGGTATTTTATATTGCCATTTTATTTTTCCGGGTTTGATTTTTTAGTTTTTTGCTTAACCGACACCGCATTATTGCCTTTCATATAGAATCTCCATTTTCTGGAACTCCAGTACGGACCGGCGTAATCTACGCCTATTCTTCTGTCTCTCATTATGTCGCTGCCTTTTACTTTAATGCCCCTGTCTTCGACCCACAGACGGATTGATTGTACGATATCCTCACCGTGGAATGATTTATCAAGTTCCATGTACTTACAAAGCTTTCCCGGGCCGCTGGCAATTCTGCTCCCGTCTCCAAGGTCAAGCGCGCGAATAAGAACGCAGTGCGGCTCGCTGTCGCCGACTATTATATTCATCTGCCAGTGCATTCCGTAAACCAGATATACGTAAGCGACTCCCCCGCGGCCGTACATTATTTTGTTCCTCGGGGTGACTTTCCCTCCGAAGGAATGCGCGGCACGGTCTTTCGTTCCGGCATAAACCTCCACCTCAACTATTTCGCCGGCGATTTTCTTCCCGTTGATCCTTCGCACAAGAAACTTGCCCAAGAGTTCCCCGGCTATTTTTAAAGCCCTTTCGGCATATACTTTATCCTTCCCGGGACGCACAAAAAAAGAGCGTTCCAATTTGCGCCCTTCGGCGGTAAATGCCGCCTCTAGTTTTTCAGAACTCCTTCTTTTTTGAGAATCCCTTTTTTCTTTCTCCATCCCTCATTATAACCTCCGGTTTCCCCGTTGCTTCTTATAACGCGATGGCACGGTATTTTCGGATCATGATTGCCATTTAAAATATTTCCTACCGCCCGCCAGCCTTTCGGACTCCCGGCGGCTTCGGCAACCTCTTTATAGCTCATCGTCCGTCCTATGGGGATTTTAGCGACGACGGATAAAACTTCTTTTTTAAACAGTCCGCCTTTCATCGTTTGCGTTTGAATAAATTTCTCGTGTCGGTCTGCGTGGGTCCTTTTTGTTTATAGTAAAGCGATTTTCCCCGCTTTCCGTACGGAACCTCGGCTTTCGATGTCAAGGAAGAAACCGCTATCTGGCAAATATACATATTCGGGTATAAGGCTACCGGAACGTTGGATTGATTGCTTATCTCGAGCGTTATGTTTCCTTCAAATCCCGGGTCGATATACCCGGCGGTATGAACCAATATTCCCATTCTGGCCAAAGAGCTTTTTCCTTCAACATTCGCCACCACGTCGTCCCCTACAGAAACATATTCTTTGGTGCTCGCCAAAATAAAACTTCCGGGATGGATGATAAATCTTTCATTGTCTTTAAGCTTGATCTCGTCCATAAAATTTTTAGGCAACGGCTCCCTGATATCTAAAAAACTGAACTTATCTATCCGAAAAAATTTAAAGATATTATCAAGACGCAGGTCAATCGAAGCAGGGCCGATCTGATCGCTGTCTAACTTCGGAAAAAAAGATATCTTTCCTTCCCTTATCGCGATTTTTAAGTCTTTGTCGGAAAAGATCATGTCACGCTTGGGTTTCCTCCATTCCAGTTTCTTTTTCCAGTTCGGATTTCAGTTTCTTGAATTCGTTTTCCGCTCCCTTCAGTTCGTTGCGGCATAATTTAATAAGACCTACTCCTTCTTTAAACTTTGTTAGTCCGCTTTCGACATCCATCTGGCCAGAGTTTAACTCGGCAACTATTTTCTCAAGTTTCTTTATCGCTTCTTCAAGCTTTATTTTCTCGCTGTTAGCCATCTTATTTATCGACTTCCGTTATTCTGGTCTCCGCCTTTCCCTTATTGAATCTGATGTTCAACGTGTCTCCTATTTTAAGCTCTCCGGCGTTTTTTACAACCTTTCCGAAGGAGTTATAAGCCAAACTGTATCCTCGCTCCAACACCGATTCCGGGTTCAGGGTGGAAAGCGACGTGTTTATTACATCCAGCGCGCTTTTTTTGGCCGCGAACACCGCTTCCAGCATATTACCACACCTTTCGGCGGCGGAATCAACTCGTCCGGCAAAAAGCAGGATTCGTCTTTCATACTGGTGAAAAGAAGAGGAAAACTTTTTCTGCAATTCTCCAAAACCGCTGAATATTTTTTCCAGTCCCCGGTGCATTTCCGAGGACAGCCTATTTATTGCCATTGCCGAAAGAGAAAGGCAGTGCTCGAATCCTCCATATAATTCCTTTTCTTCTTGCATTATCCGTAAAGCGTTTTCGCGAAGAGCGTTATCCAGCAATCTGTTAATTTTTTCGCCGTTTTCTTTTATCCTAATCAATAATTCTTCCCGCCTTTGCGTAAGATACAAAGCCACTGCCGTGGGAGTGGAAAGGCGCAGATCGGCGGCATAATCTGCAATACTCTCGTCTTTTTCGTGTCCGATTCCAGTTATGACAGGAAGTCTCGAAGCAACGATTTCCTCCGCTATTTTTTCCGAGTTAAAAGCTTTAAGATTTTCTATTCCTCCTCCGCCCCGTATTAAAACCAGAATATCCAAATCAGACCTGTTCTGATTCATCCAACGTATTGCGGAGGCAATCGAGTTCTCCGCGTATTCGCCTTCGACGCGTACGTCATAAAGAAAAATATTAAAGCCGTATCTCCCGAGATTCTTCTTGAAGTCGGTAACCGCAGCCCCGGATTCAGAAGTAATCAATCCTATATTCGTAACAAGCTCGGGTATTGGTCGTTTTCTCGCCGAATCGAAATATCCCCTAATCTCAAGTTTTTGCTTCAGAGCGGCCAGCGCTTTAAGCCAAGCTCCTTCTCCGACCGGTTCTATAGACTGCACTACCAAGCGCAAGAATCCTGTTTTATACACATTAGGCTGGCCGACAAGAATAACTTCAGCTCCGGTTTCTATAAGATGGGAGTAATATTCTAAAGCAACACCACCCACAAAACACTGTATAACCGAGTCGGCGTGTTCCTTACTGATATCTTTTAACGTAATAAATGCGTACCCCGGCCGTCTGTTTACTTCTCCTATTTCTCCTCTTACCCTGACATTTTTAAGCCCTCGCAGGGTGTAGTTAATTACCGCAATCAGCTCGTTTACGGCAAATTCTTTCGCTTCCTCTTTTGCGGATTTTACCAAGGTTTTTCCCGGCGTAATTTGATCGCCGCCGTTGATTATGGTCAGAACCTCGCTGCCGTATTTCGCGACCTTGCTCTTTCCCCATCCTTTAATGCTTAAAAGCCCTTCTTCCGTAGACGGCCGAGTTTCTGCTGTAGCTTCAAGCGTCGAATTTTGGAAAATCATATACGGCTCGACGCCGTCGGATGCAGCTCGTTCCTTTCTCCACTCGCGAAGCTTTTTTAAGACCTCACCGTTGTTAAAAAGCGAAGGAGTCTCCGGCATTTTAGAATCCGACTTTTTGATTAACAAAAATAAGATTGACTTTCCTGTTCGGCATTATCTCTCTTTCGAAGATAAGCCAGCGTCCGATCGTGCTTCCGGGAGCTCCGACGCTCTTCATTCTTTTGTCTTCTAGAAGAAAAACGTAGTTCTTTATCCTGTCTGCCGCGCTTGCCGAATCCGGAACAATTTTTTGGGTTCCGACAACCCAGATAACATTCGGGCTAGTGAAAGCGTAGGATGGAATCTGGCTTCCGCTGGCGCTTGCCGTCCAGACTTCTCCGTCCTGTGTAACAGCATGAACGCTCCCCAAAAAATAATCCGACAAGACGCTTTCACGCCGAAGCCGGTTTTGTTTTTCCGGATCTTTTTCTTCTACAATCGCGTCTTTCAGATTTTTCCACGGATGATTTTTGGAGACAAG
Organism: bacterium; assembly: GCA_021839365.1. Lineage (GTDB taxonomy): Bacteria > Patescibacteriota > Minisyncoccia > UBA6257 > Colwellbacteraceae > JACWAO01. The sequence continues at coordinate 16,331 of JAKCBB010000008.1, forward strand.
TAAATCACTAAAACCTATCTCATTCAGGGTAGTCGAGCTTCCGGTCATGATGGTTGCTCCAGCTGGTATAAGCTCTTTTATCTTCAAGACGGCTTCTTCTTTCGTTTCCGCAAAAATCGGGTTAATATTCCTTTCTTTCAAGGAAGCAATCGTTTTTTCGACAATTTCCTTCGAAGCCAGCTGATCGTATTGCATAAACATAATTTATATTAATTGCGACTCGTCTAATAATACAAAAAGCCGGATTGCTTATCCAGCAAACCGGCACTTTGCGCCTTGCTTAATTAAAGCCTGCCCCGCTCTTTCCCAGGTATAAAACCAGGTGGGTGAACTCAATCTTAACCCACAAGTTAAGAGGCTGTTGTTCTCCCTTGAGCTAATTATTTGATCTGGAAATGAAGGGGCAGGCGTAAATATTATACCACGCTATCCGCACGATCAAACTTGACGTTTAAAGATTTTTAATAAGGTTCGCTATTGCATTCTCTATCAGGGCGGAAGGGTTGGTTTCCTGTAGGCTGGGGGTGTAAACCTTTGTTTCAGCGGATCCAGAAACCTCATTATAGCAGCCGGCATCAGCGACATTGTAGTTCCTGCACGTAAGATTATAGGTCGTTGTTTTTTGCGGATAAAGATTTTCAACGTTTCCGTCGCTAGAATAACTGGCTCCGGTATTCCAACCGGAAATGTCCCCGGTTCCTCCAGACGGATAACAATAGGGCTGGGTTTTTATCGATTGGTCGGCCTGGTTGACGCTTGACCGCCAGGAAACAGACGTCGATTTGTTCAGGAGGATGTTTTCCGGGGTTGTGGTGACATAATTTATCGTCGGCTGATTGACGTAGTGTATTGTGGTGTAGTCAGAAGCGGAGGGGGTGTAAGATTTGATGTCGGCACAAGTGCGGTAAAGCGTCTGTGCGGTTTTCGTTCCATCCGGATTGATTGCTGTCTGCGTATATGGGTTGCATTGATATGTCTTTGTACACGAATATGATCCGCCGCAAGAAATGGAATAGTTTGTTGTTTGGCTCACGGTAACATTCGATGTTCCGGATGACGCGCCGGTCGGGCCGTTAGGAAGGTTGCTTGAGCAGGAAATTGCTTGTTGGCTACTCAGGACGTATCCGTTCGGGCAGGAGTAGTCTTGCCCGACGCTCCAGTTTATGTTCGTTGAGTTAACTCCGCTTGCTCTAGGAAGACACGATTCCGCAGGATTGATGCTTATCGGTATGTCTTTGGAGATAAGGACATTGGTCAGTCCTCCCGGGGCCGGATTTTTAGTCGGGGTCGGCCGTTTATTGCTGGGACCGCATATATCGGACGTGCTACAAGCGGCATCCGGATAGCATGTCCCGTTTACATGTACGCATTCAGCCAGGCTGGAATAATTACCGGAAACGCACGCTGACCCGCTGCAGTAATAAAACTTTTGGAGCTTCCCCGGCGGAGGAGGGGGCGGAATAGAAGAAGCCGTGTAATTTGCAGTTATTGTCCTATCGGGAAACGCATCGTTCAGGCTTACGGAAATATTATTGGAAGTTTTTGTCCACGGGCCGTCCGAGAAAACCCAGTTCTGAAAATCATATTCCTGACCATTCAGGATATAAGTCGGTGGAACCGAAACCGGCAAGCCGCCGTTATATGCCTGCGTTGTTTCTATAGTAAGCGGAGTAGTTCCGTTTTTCACAGAGGTTACCGGAACCCTTAGCGGTTTATTGTTTGTTACATCCCAAGCATTAATATTGAGAGTATAAGAAAAGGATGGCGGCGGAGGCGTTCCGTTTACTACGTTTAAAACAGCTTCATCTCTTATGATCTGACTGCCGGTTGTAAACTGGCAGGAAACTGGATAGTAATGAACGCCGGGAGCGGTATAAACGACAGCAGTATGCCAATTATCTCCCCATGCAATCACGTTATCCGCCCAACCAGCGCATTCCACTATTTTAGGAGACCACGGCGATATGGTTTGCCAATAACCGCCGGTATTATAAAAATGTACCCATATTGTTGGTCTTGGCCGAAACTCTGCGGGAGGAGGTCCCGGATATTGGACAGTTAACTCGTGCGCTCCCGTTTGAGAATAATCGGTCGAAGCGGTAACGCTTATTTTCCAACCGTTACACTCCGAGTTGGAAACGCAGTTAAACGGATATACGGTACTTATATCCACGCTGTTATCGGAAACTTGTCCGCTTTGATCCTTGCAGACAACCGTATACGTCGTATCGTTTTTAACCGCGACTGATTCGCTTCCGGATATAGCGGAAGCCGAAAAACCCCACAGCAGGTGTTCGGCTGCCCACGTCCACATATCACCGCTACCCGGCCCCTTGCATCCGACTACCGGGCTATTCGTGCTGGAGTTCGGCGTCGCATTCCAGGTTATTGTTGATTGATTGCCGGAACTAACCGTATCGGGATTGGCATTTATAACGACCTGCGGTCCCGGCGGCGCCTCAAGGTAAACGGCGGCAAAAGATTTGGGGATAATAAAAAATATTAACGGGATACCGATCGCGACAACAAGTTTTTTAAACATCCGCATTACTATTTATAATACAACATTAAACACTCAGGTAAATCCCCGTAAAACATCGGAAGTAAAAATCACAAAGTAAAAGGGGATGGTCAATGACCACCCCCCGATGCGACTACGCACGAATTAGGATCGGCGTACTGTAGGTACACTCCCATCTCTTTCAGTGTTTGGTACTGGGCACAGGCGGGAGCGGCCGGCGACATGCGGACATTACCCCACTCCTCAACGGATTCCACCGTCATCCCCGCTATTATCGCGGCGATCCAGCGGGGGTCGTTGTAGACACGGGGCGGAATCGCGTTTGCGGTTGCGGGTACGTTGGGATACGATGTCGAGTTCCACGCAAACGAGCCTCCATCCCCCGCTACGTTGAACTGCCACCACCCCATGTTGATAACCCCGAGGTTATCAGTCGCGGCCTGGTTGTGGCTTGAGAACTGGATTACGCGAAGGGTTGGCTTGACATACTTCGCGTAGCTGTTCGGCGCCTGGGTCTTTAGAACCTCCATCGCTTGGGACATCTGCGCTTTGAAATCCGACGGCCCCTCAACTCCTACGTTTCCATCTTTAGGAAGCCGGGGCGGAGGCGGAGTACCTTGACCCATGCCGACAAGCCAGGCGAAGTTGGTCTGAGGATGAAGATATCCCCAATACTTCGCACCGGTTATGGCTGCGAGCGCAGGGAGGAGGATAAGGAGAAACACCACTACGGAACGTGTCGGGCCGTTATCGTGCTTGGTGCGCATATTTGCTTCACCTCCAAGGATCAGACTTGAATCTAAATAGAGATTGACATTTATCTACGAAATTGTCAATCCAGCTGGTTGGAGTTATTCTCTTACCAAAAAATTGGAGTTATTAGCCTCATCTACGGCCGCGCCTTTCACTATAGCTATAGGTTCGCCTTTAGTGACTATAGTCGAAGAGGAAACTATCGGCTGGAAGTACGAATAAAATTCAAAAGTGGTGGTTGTATTATTCGAAACGACAGTTATATTGCCCATGGTGTAAATACCGCGACTGGCGTAGTCCGGGTAGTCATAGGCGTAAACTCCGGTAAACGGCGCGAAAACAAGGCTTCCCGAGGGCAGACTGAAAGAGAGATAATCATGCCCGTCCGCCTCTTTTATTTTTATCCCTCTGCCGCAATATCGGTTATTGAGATACGCACACGATCCCGGCTGTTGTTCAAGCAGATACGCCCCCACGGCTTGTGGAAGCGGAGATATGGCGACAAAAAACACCGCTACTGCGGTTATAAGCAATAAAAATACGATTTTTTCTATCTTATAAGATTTCTCTCTTATCTTTTTTTCTTTCACGGCTTTTTTTCTCTGAGGCTCCTCGGATTTATTCAGAACCGAGAATATCTTACTAACCTGCTCGCCAGAATAAAGAGAGTGCTCTTTGGTCAGCCACTCTCTTATTCTGCCGTCATTCCACCCTTCTTTTCTTTTGTCCTTCACTAGAGATAGAAGCTCTGGATCTATACTAACGTTTTTCTGTTTCCCGTTCATAAACAACTTAATACAAATAAGTATATAATAAATGATTTTACAAAAGAAGACGCCTAACACAAGCGTCTTCTTCAAAATAAGCTTATTCCAGAGCTAAAACATTATATCTTCCTCGGCTCTAGAGTAATCGTGGATTTCTTTCTTGGAAAACCAAAGATTGATTTCATTTTTCGCTTCCTGCGGATTACCTGAAGCGTGAACTATATTGTGAACCGATCTCTTTTCCATATTGCCCAGTATGGCGGAATCCACGGAAAAATCTCCGCGGATGGTTCCCATCTCCGCTTTGGCCGGAAGGGTGTGCCCAACTATTTTTCTTACCATTTCTATGGCGTGCACGCCTTCGATAGCGACGGCCACAACAGGACCAGACGTCCAGTACTCGAAAAGCCACTCGCGCACCATTTTCCCTATTTTCACAGGGTCGGTCGTACCCGCATATTTTTCCGGATCCAATTTATTTTTAACGTAATCTTCCAAGCTCTTGTTACCGACGGCCGTAAGCCATTCCTGGCTTTTAGGCAGATGCTGATCGATTGTCTTTTTGTCGGCTTGAACCATTTTCACGCCGATGACCTTAAGGCCCCTCTGTTCAACGCGGCGTATAATTTCTCCGACCAAGCCTCTTTTTACTCCGTCCGGCTTGACTATCAAAACCGTTCTTTCTTCCTTTATTTTCATTTTTGCTTTATTTCTTTTATTTTTCTTTTTCAACAGCCAAATGCAGTTCCTTAAGCTGACTCTTATCGACTTCGGACGGCGCCTGCATCATGGGATCCCTGCCATCTCCCGTCTTCGGAAAAGCAATCACCTCTCTGATATTTGGCTCATTTTCGATAATCATCACGAACCTATCGACTCCCGGCGCCATGCCTCCGTGCGGCGGGACTCCATATTTGAACGCCTGCAAGAGATGGCCGAACTTCGCCTGCACATCTTCCGGCTTATTGCCCATCGCCTCGAAGACCGCGGCCAAAAGCTCCGAATCATGCGTTCTTATAGATCCCCCGCCGATTTCATAACCGTTTAGCACGAAGTCATACTGCCTGGCCTTAATCGAAGCCGGATCCGACTTAAATTTGTTTTTAAAATCCTCAACGCTATCGACTTTCGGCTGGGTAAACGGGTGATGCACCGCATCCCATCTTTTTTCCGTTTCTTTCCATTCGAACATCGGAAAATCAATAACGAAAAGAAAGGCGAGTTCATCCGGATCGTTTTTGTTTTCTCTCGCATCCGGTTTGTCGCTGTTGTATTTTTTCATCGCCTCGTCGTAGCTTATGCGAGGTATACGTCCGTTAATATCCAGCTTCGGCTTCTTGTCCGGATAGAGTTCTTTGACCAGGCCAAGGTACAGCTCCTCGATAAGCCCCATAATGTCTTCTTCGTTAACGAAACTCATTTCAATATCAAGTTGAGTAAACTCAGGCTGTCGGTCTCCGCGGGTATCCTCGTCCCTGAAGCATCTTACAATCTGGAAATATTTCTCGAGGCCGGCAACCATTAAAAGCTGTTTGTACTGCTGTGGAGACTGCGGCAATGCGTAAAACTTACCGGCGTAAAGTCTCGAAGGGACAAGATAGTCCCTTGCGCCTTCGGGAGTGGATTTGGAGAGGATCGGCGTTTCGACTTCGGTAAATCCGCGTTTGCCTAAAAAGTCGCGCATGTACTTCGTTACCTTATACCTGTTCCTTATGTTCTTAGTTAAACGCCTGCGGCGTATATCGACGTACCTGTACTTCATTCTGGTTTCCTCGTCTATCTCGTATCCGTCGCCGTCTATCGGGAACGGCAAGGCTTCTGATTTAGCAAGAACCTTTATCTCTGAAACGGCTACTTCAAGCTGGCCAGTGGCGAGATTGGGGTTTTCCGTCCCCTTCGGCCTGTCTTTAACCTCGCCCTTAATGGAGACAACCCATTCCGGCCGGAGCGTTTCTGCGGTTTTGTATGCCTCTCCGGCATCCGGGGCCGCAACTAATTGGACAAGCCCTTCTCTGTCTCTTAAATCGAAGAAGATTATTTTGCCGTGATCTCTGCGGCTATCTATCCATCCGGAAAGCTCCACTCTCTCGCCTTTCCTGTCTAAAATCTCGCTAGTCAGTATTCGCACGCTCCTAGTGTAAACCCGCATTGACATAGTTTCAAGACTTATCTATCAGCACGCGGATTTTATTGTCATCCAAAATAACCTTAACCGTTCCGGACAGATCCGTACGGTAAACTCGGCCGTATTCCAGCAGCTTATTTACCGTTGAAGCTGCCGGATGACCATAATTATTTTTCCCAACTTCTATAATCGAAAGCAAGGGCTTCGCTTTGTTCAAGAACTCGGGAACAGAAGAAAAGCGCGATCCGTGATGCGAAACTTTTAGGACGCTAACCGGTCCGGTGAGAAGCCGCGCGACTTTCTTTTCTAAATCCGGCGGGGCGTCGCTCATAAAAAGAAAACCCGTCCCTTTGTACTTAAGTAGAAAAGTTATCGCTCTTTCGTTCTCATTTTTTAGGTCAGAACATGAAGAACCCGGAGAGAGAATTGTCGCTTCGGATTCTCCGTATCGAATCGCGTCTCCGGCTTTCGCTTTATAAACGGGGATATTATGCGCGGCAAGTTCGTTTTTTATGTTTTGCCATTC
>JAKCBB010000009.1 GCA_021839365.1 bacterium
TTCCGATCTCGGTATCGCCGCGTTTATGGCGGGATCATAAGTTATCCCGCGGTTATTGATCGGATCGTAAAAATGATCCATTGAGCGCGGGATGTCGTCCTCCCGTCTCGAGCCATCGATAAGGAAATTGGCGTCGTTCCTTGAAACTTTGTTATTTAACGAATTTTCGTTATAAACGCCTACCGCCTCCCGCGTAAGATACGCGTGCGTGTCGTATCCGTAAGCCAGCGCTCTATTACCTAAAAGGAGAAACGAAAATAAAAATGCGGCTACAAAAATTACATGCTTTTTACTTTCCATATATACGCATATCTATTGAGCGACAAACATATAGAATATTCAGCCATACCATCTTTACCAACTACGTCAAACCAAGCATAATTTTCATCTGATGCTTGTGGATCAAACTCCGCTTTATTTATTACTTCTAGCATCAACTCTTTCTTCCCGTCCTGTATCGCTTTTTTGAACCCGTCTTCAAGCTCTTTTTTCGGTTTCCCGCTGTAATCGAACTCTAAAAACTTAACGGCCAGGTCGTTGTTGCCGCTCGCGACAGCGTCGGCAAACATCTTTAGCGTCTCTTCCGGAGTTTTCCCCCCGTACGTATCCGCGCGCATCGCCGCCTCGTAATTATCCTGGTTTCTCATAATCTCCCTTACCGCTTCCTGCTGAGCGCGCGTTGCCCTCGCATCCGGACTCAAATACCTTGACCACGTAAGAAATGCCAGAAAAGAGACAACCACCACTCCTCCCAAGATTGCGGAGTACTTTGCCCAAGCCGGCCAAAATTTGTAAGAAATGCGCATTCAAGAAATGCCCGCGAATCGGGCGAATACAAAATAAGACTTTACACTTGTATTAAAGCTCTAATTAAAAATCTATCAAGTCCGACTTATCCACTTTTACTAAACAATTTCCACGATCGTGGAAATTGTTTAGTAAATAAAAAAATAAGAAAAAATATAAAATATATTATCCAAAAAGATCGGTGAATTTGTATGCCACGGCAAACAATAAAGACAACCCGGTTATTGCTTCAATGACTTTTCTGCTTGTCTCGCTGTTAATTTTAATCACCTTAACGTAAGCGGAGAGCGAAAGATCGTGCAGTCTCTCGTAAAATTCTTTAGAGAGATTTCTGCCTCCTATCCAAACGCTTCGCTGAACCATCACAAAATTCAGAGACGACAACAAATTTCTCAGCCAATCTCTTTTCGAGCGCTGTTTTTCCGGAACATCAAAAACTACCAAACTAATTCCACTGCCCGCAAGGTATACGTCCGCGTCTTTAGCTTGTAATCGAGGCAATTTTTCTTTCAAACGCCCTAATTTATCCAACCCGGATTTCGTAATCTCCCAACAAGATCCACGCCTGCCTTTTTCTTTGCTCTTCTTTAAATATCCCTGCCTTTTAAGTCTGTTTAAGGCGCTATATGTCGCCTGCTTATTGAATACACGCCCTCTAACCCAGGGCGGCATATTATTATATTTTTTCGCTTCAGCGAAAAACTCCAGAAGCGATCGTATCATATTCAATAAGGTGATTAGCGCCCGTTCAAGTAGTTGTACAAATCGAGCAGGGCCTTGACCGAGTCTCCGGCGGAGATGTTGTTCTGCCGGAAAGGAAGGTCGGTAATATCTCCCGCCGCCCATATTCCCGGCGTGGATGTTCTTTGGTTTTTGGAATCTACGACCACATATCCGTACTCGTTTAGATCAACCATGCCTTTTATGAAATCACTGTTCGGCGCGGAACCTATCTCAACGAAGATTCCTCCGACGAGAAGCTCTCTTACCGAATTCGACGTTTTGTCCAGATATTTTATTCCGTCCACAAACGCATCTCCGGAAATCTCCTGGACCTCGGCGTTGAATATAATCTGCACCTTACCAGACGCCTTTATTTGATCCTGAGTTACCGGATCTCCTTTTAACTTATCCGAGCGTACCAGCAGATATACCTTCGTGGCGTAAGGGAGAAGATCGACAACCGCCTCGAGTGCGGAGTTTCCTCCGCCAGCCACGGCCATTTCTTTTCCGGCAAATAGCGGGGCGTCGCAGGTTGAGCAGTATGCCACTCCCTTGCCGTTAAACTTATCCTCACCGGGAACGCCGAGTTGTTTATGGTGGCTTCCGGAAACTATTAGGATTGTCTTTGTCTGATATTTCTTCCCCTTCCGGGTATTAACCTCGAATCCGCCATCTATCTTGGCCACGCTTAAGGCCAAATCGTCATCGCTTATCTCTATCTCCTTCTGCGCGCGCAGGTGCTCCTCCAAAGATTTTGATAAATCAAATCCCGAGATAGACTTCGTCCCTATCCAATTTTGTATCTCATCCGAAACCTTGGATTGTCCGCCGAACTCATCTGTGATGAGGAGGGTTTTCAGCTTTTTACGATCCGCGTAAACGCCGGCGGCAACTCCGCCGGGGCCTCCGCCTATTATTATCAAATCATACATTCTCCGTTATATCACTTTCCGCTGCCCGATTTTACGGCCTGTTCTATATAATCGCGATCGAAGCCGACCATAACGGTGCCGTCTATATCTATTACCGGCACCCCCATCTGATGAGATTTAGCCACCATTTCGTCGAGCTTGCTCCTGTCTTTCGTTACGTCGTACTCCTCATACTGCAGATCGTGGCTCTTGAAATATTCCTTGGCCATTTTGCAGTAAACGCACGTTGGCGTGGTATAAATTTTTATTGTCATGGCAATTAAATTATATTTCTCGTAAATAATCAGTGTCAAACAATAAGTTTCGAAACCGGTTTCTTACGGCTTTTTCAATCTGAATATCCCAGCTTTGAATAAAAACCAAACGCTTGCGACAACCACCACCGCGCCGGCCACGATAACGCTCCACGTCGAGTTCACTCCCAGAACGTTAATAAGCCACGGGGAAAGCACTATCCAGATTCCGGCCATCATGTTTAAGACTATCGCTGAAAAATGTGTTTTTTGAAGATTGTTCATGAAATGATTTTAACTTAATAAAGCCCCGCGCGACAGGCGCGGGGCTTTTCAAAAGAGTTTACCGTCTGAAATTGCGGCGTCTCTTCTGGTGACAATCGCGGCAAAGCAATTGATCAAGTCTGGCCGGATCAGGCTCGAAGGGAAGCGAATTTATCGCCGCTCCGCACTCCGCGCACTTCCAGTCTCCCTGGTACATCTTGCGCTCTCCGCGATCGCCGTTGTCGTTATAAGCCATTATGCTTTGTAGACTAGGCTACTAAACTTTTCGACACTTACTAGCCTTCCAGGCAATGGCTTAACAAATCAATTAGGCTTAAGCTCCACCTCCCTTACTGCTATTGCGGATATAATATACCAAATCAGTCAAAAAGTCCATAGCTCCTCTCGGATTGGAAGCCGCCGCTCAAACCTGTTAATATAGCCTATATGCGCTCAGAGCATCGGGCTAAAGCCCTCTTTTTACTTATCATCGACGCCGCCGTCCTATATCTGTCCCTTCTGCTTATGCTGGCATTCAGATATCACGCCGACTTCCGCAATCCGATAGCCGAGCGGCACTTCGGCCCATTCTCGATTCTCTTTATATTCTGGCTTCTGGCTTTCTTCGTAGTCGGGCTTTACGACCTAAGGCTTCTGCGTAATGGCATAAACCTGCTGAAAATGCTGGTCATCGGCATAGTGAGTGGAGTGGTGATATCCGTTATTTTCTTTTATCTTACTCCCCTCGCCGGCTTAACTCCAAAAACCAACCTCGCCGTCTTTATAATAATTTTTGCCGCCATAGAAATACCGCTTCGCCAGTTCGTAGTTTCGCGGATAGGCGTGAAAAACATGCAAACCGGAACGGTGATAGTAGCCGAGCCGCCGATGATTGAAAAAATATCCCGAGCGCTCGATGGAAATCCCCAACTCGGATATAAGGTGGAAAAAAGCTTCGGGAAAAACGAAAATCTCTCTGGCATCATAAGCGCCGTCGCTGAATGCAAGGCCGATCTCCTTGTCGTGCCAAGAGAGCTTCTCACGAAATCCGAAGTCAGATCAAAATTATATTCTCTCCTTTCTAATGGCGTAACGGTTTACACGCTGACTGATTTCTGCGAACTGGTTTTCCAGTTTATTCCTTTAGAGGACATCGACGAAAGTTGGTTCATAGAGCGCTCTATCGGCGAGGGCCAGTTCTACGACCACATCAAAAGACTTTTCGAGGCAGTCGTTGCCGCCGTGATGGCCATAATTCTTCTGCCGATCGGATTGCTCATAGCGATGCTCATAGTTCTCTCCTCTCCGGGTCCGGCATTTTTCACGCAACCGCGCGTCGGACGAGATTGGAAAAACTTCTCCATAATAAAATTCCGCACTATGCGCCATGGCTCGGACGGACCGGCTTGGACCGTTAATCGCGACACGAGGATAACCGGCTTCGGTAAAATCCTGCGACACGCTCATTTAGACGAACTTCCTCAGCTTATAAATATCATCAAGGGCGAAGTTTCTTTCGTCGGACCGCGGCCGGAGGGATTCGACCTTGCTTCTCTTTACGACAAGGAAGTCCCCTACTATCACATAAGGCAAAGGGTTCTCCCGGGAGTAACCGGGTGGGCGCAGATAAATTACAAGCCAAGTTCTTCAGTCGAAGATGCGGCGACGAAATTCGAATATGATCTTTACTATCTTAAAAACAGATCTCTGATACTTGATATGGCGATAGTGTTCCGGACGATCAAAAACATTTTCACCACCCCGATTTAATGTTTAAAAAGCTTTCCGACCTGCTTTTCAAAAACCGTTCCGCCTCTCAGACTGTAGTAAAAAACACCATCTGGCTTTTGGTCGGGGAGGGAGCGCATTCTTTAAGATTTATCGTCGCTATAGTTGCGGCGAGACTTCTCGGAGCGGCCAGCTGGGGCATCTTCGCTTATACCGTAACCTTGGCCGGTATGTTTACCGTCTTCGCCGACATAGGCATAGGCGGAGTTTTGAACCGCGAAGTGTCGCGCAACCCCGACGGACATGCCGCATATCTTTCCACCTCTTTCTTCCTCAAGATCCTGCTCGTATTTTTAAGCGTCCTTGTTATATGGATTACGGCCCCGTTTCTGCTTAACATAGACGGCGCGCGATCCTTTCTTCTTGTCATTTGCCTGCTTCTTGCTTCCGACAGCTTCCGCGAATTCAGTTTTTCCGTAATCCGCGCCAAGGAGAAAATGGAACAAGAGGCGGTTATAAAAACCGTAACCAATATAGGGATACTTTCCTTGGGAATCGGTCTATTAGTAATTTTCCGCACCCCCAAAGCATTGGCCTGGGCGTATGTCTTAGGCAGCGGCATGGGAGCGCTTACGGGAGCATGGTTCCTGCGCGGATACATAAAGACTATGCTTACGAATTTCTCCGGAAAACTGGTCTGGCCGATCTTCTCCTCAGCATGGCCGTTCGCGATGACGGCGCTCTTGGGCACCATTATAATAAACATGGATACGATTATCATCGGCCATTACCGCACCGCGGCCGAGATAGGTTTTTACGCCACCGCCCAGAGACCGATACAGCTTTTCTACACTCTCGCGTCATTGATAGCTTCCGCGGTATTCCCGATAATGGCGAAAACGGCCAAACGCGACAACCCGAAATTCAGGCTCCTTTTTGAAAAAATCTCCTCCGCCGCTCTTTTAATCAGTCTGCCCATAACGATAGTGGGAGTGATACTGGGAAAGGATATTATTCAAGTATTGTTCGGCAACCAGTATCTGCCGGCGGTCCTCGCCTTCCAGCTGTTAATGCTTACCACGGTTATCACCTCCCTCTCGAGCATCATGACCAACGGGGTTTTCGCTTACGACAGACAAAAAATATTTACCTGGACGATAGCCGGCGGAGTCTTGACTAATCTCGTTCTCGATTTGCTGTTCATTCCCCGCTGGGGCATTGCCGGATCGGCGGTCGCGACGATAATCGCCCAGTTCGCCGTCATCGCCCCGCTTTATGTCACCATGAAAAAAACAAATTTTTTTCTGCTCTGGAGAAACGCCAAGAAAATAGTGCTCGCATCTTTCGCGGCCGGAGCCGCAGCCGTTTTTTTGAATCTGCTCTCTGTTAATTTCTTCGTTAATCTCTTAACTGATGCAGCGGTCTACTTCTTCATGTTGTCTCTCCTTAAGGAACCTCTGGCTGAAGACATCGCGAGCATATTCGGGATAACAAAATCATCGTCTTGAATAACAAACAAAAAATATAAAATAACAAGTGCCGTTATTTTTTTATTTTTGATTTTAATTTTCTAAAAGAAACTCGCTATACTCCCTGACTGTTCTTGAAATATCCAATTCCTGTCCGTGCGCGGCAAGCCATTCGTGAACTTTGCGTTTAAAATCAATAACATGCCCTTCGTCTTTTAATATCCCCTCCAACTTATCCGCCAGCGCGGAAGCGTCCCCCGCCTTGAATAATAACCCGTTCACGCCGTTTTTAATGATACTCCTTATCGCCGGAAGATCGGAGGCAATAACAATTTTTTCGGCCGCCAGCGCTTCTGCGACCGTCAGCCCGAACCCCTCCTCGAGGGATGGAACGACAAATACGTCCATCTTCGCCAGATAAGGAACCGGATCGCCAACCGCCCCAATCCACCCGATATTCATACCGCCTTTCTCCGCTTCGGCTCTCAAATACTTTTCCTCGCTTCCTCCGCCGACGATAACCGTCTCTGGCCGCAACTCTTTTTCTTCCAGAATATCAAGCGCGCCTATAAACGTCGCATATCCCTTCTCTTTTTCCAATCTTCCCACGCTTCCGATAACAATGTTTCTCGGATCAAGTTCTTTTTTTGCCGCCGCAAATCTCTTTGCATCCACCCCGTTCCTGATGACTTTTATTTTCTTCTCCTCCGCGCCGAAATACTCAACCAGAAAATCTTTAACGGTGGCGGAGATAGCCACGAAATCGGTCGCCAATCCAACGCTAAAAATTTTTTTGAGGAGTCTCCTTGTTCCGCTTAATTCATGGACATCGTGTTGAAGTATTACTCTCCTTTCCACTCCCGCTAGGCAAGCGGCGAGAATTCCGATAAGGTCGGAATGGTATAAAGACGTTATAACCGCATCAGGTTTTTCTTTTCGCAAATAAGCAAGTGTTTTAAGAAAAATTGCCGGGGACGAAATAAGCCATCTTAACCTGCCGCGAAAACTCCTGTAATTTTTCGCATTACCCGCGAGGAAAACCGGAACTGTTTTCCTGAAATCTCCCAGCATCTCCCCGCCGCCTATAACCGCCGCGACACGGAGTAAAAAATTTTCTCTATCCAGCCTCGAAACCAATTCATAAACCATTCTCTCCGCTCCGCCGGTATAAAAATCGTTCAGAATAAAAACAATTTTCCTCTTGTCCGTCATTTTGGGAAATGCGTTAGGTTTTTCAACTCCTTAAGCACCGGCTCTTTTAGAGCCGCAAGCACGCCGATATACACAAGAGAAGAAGAAACAATGTTTATAACCACGTTTACTCCAAGCAAATTCAAGGCAAGACACCATGCCGCCATAACTACCGAGGCCGAGATTATCCTCCTAAGGCCGGGCAAAAGAACAAACTCTTGTTGTTTTCTAAGAACCGCGTACATAAAGACAAGAAGAATAATCAAATTAATGAATGTTGCCGCAGCCGATCCTACCCCGCCGTATTTGGGTATGAGAAGCAAATCCAAAATCAAATTTCCCGCCATGGAAATTATCGCCAGCAAGGCGAGTTTCTTCTCGCCGCTCAGGGCGAAAACCGCGTCGTTTAAGATAAAAATTATCGCAGAGGGAATAAACGTAAGTCCCATAACCGCGAAAATCGGGGCGCTTGCGCTATATGAGCTGGAATAGAGCAGGTTTATTATTCCTCCGCTCAGGATGACGGACAGTATCGTTAAGGGGGCGGTTATAAAAACCATAGCCGCCGCGCCGCCCTCTATCACCCGTCTCACCTTTTCTCTGTCGCTGAAAGACTTAACCATTTGCGGAAACAAAGAAGCGGCGATAAGCGGGGGGATCATATAAAGCAGGGACGAGGCGCGCTGCGCGGCGCCGTAATACCCGACCTGCGTTAAATCGCGGAACGCCTTCAGCACGATCGTATCGGTATTAAGAAGAACCGCGCTCATAATGCTCATAATACTGACCGCCCAGCCCGAGGAAAAAAACAACCTTAGCGGTTCGCCGGACAGATTCTTAAACCATCCGGAAAAATACTTTCGGAAAGGAATAAACACGGCTATCAATCCGCACGCGGCGCCGACTACATATCCCCCAAGCAGCGAGCGCACGCTTGGCTGAATGGCTAACGCTACAAATCCGGCGGCAACTATGGCGACATTGGTAATAATCTGAGACACCCCTTCTATCTCCATTTTTTCCCACGCCCGGGCCAGGGCGGCTCCGAAATCACGGAAGCTGTCTACTCCGGTAAGAAGAACCGCGAGCGGCAGAAGATAGGTAAGGGACTTATCATTAAAAATATGCGGCGCGATAACCAGAACCGCTACTCCCATTACCGCAAGCATAACCAGCTTTATACTTGCGCCGGTTGCAAGGTATTGGCCGCGCAGTTCCGGATGCCTAGCCGTTTCCCTTGTAGTAACCATATGTATTCCTAAATCCAGAAAAATAGAAAACAGAGCGACAAGGCTCAATATGTAAGAAAAAGCGCCCCAATTCGTAGCGCCCAAAAGTCTTGCGGCATAAACGATAAGGATAACTCTTATAAACCGCGATCCTATATTTCCTATCAAAAGCCAGGCTGTGTTTTTTACAACCGTCTGTTTATTGGTCGTATTTCTGAAAAAAAAGCTCGCTATTTTCTTAATCATTTTCCCGAAAGCTATATAATTCAATTAAACTCCGATTTCTTGCTTTTAGCCACATTGGCAGTTAACCTGAAACCATGGCAGACGGTCAGCGGAACAATAATAAAAAAGCTCTGTTTATCTCTTCTTACGCCCCTCCAGCCATCGGCGGGCCGCAGAATCTGTACACTCTGCTTAGGGATTTTCCCCAAGAATCCTACGCGATTCTAACCAGTTTTTACAATATAGACAATTTCTCCGCTAAAAGCGGTTCGTGGCTCAAGGGCGGGTATTTTTTCTACGATAATCTTTCCGCCACCAAAGAGGAGCGCCAAAAATCCGGCGGGGAGGCTTCGCAAAAAACCAACATTCTCCAAAAAATAAAAATGGCGGTAAAAAGGATCGGTTGGCTCAAGGCCGTTTTGGGAACGCCGATAATCTTTTCGCAGATTTTCATGATTCTCAAGGCCGGTCCCAGGATCGCGAAAAAAATCGGAGCGGATGTGATAATAGAAGTCTCCGACTACGGACCGGCAATGATAGGCGGATACCTGACTCATCGAATCACGAAAAAACCGTTAATACTTTTCATGTTCGACTTATACAAAGGCAACTACCTCCCCTTCCCGGGCGGGTTACTGGCATACATCTTCGAACCGAAAATATTTAAGAGCGCCAGCAAAATAGTTGTAACTAACGGCGGAACGAAGGATTTTTACATAAAGCGCTACGGAGAAAAAATAGCGGATAAGATAGTCGTGATGCATAATTCTGTTTTCTCCGAAGGGTACAAAAACAACACCTCGGTTATCACCGGACACAAGCCGCCGTACTCGCTCTTATTCACGGGGAGAATCTACTGGCCGCAAATCGGAAGCATTAAAAACATCATAAGGGCGGTGAACGAGTTGGACGACGTGGTTTTTAATATTTATTGCCCGAACCCCAAAGACTACCTGAAACAAATCGGAATCGAGGAAGGACCGAAGGTTAAAATAAGCGCCGCTCCCCCGTCCGAGATGCCAAAAATTCAAGGCGCGGCCGACGTTCTACTCCTGCCTCTTTCCTGGAATACCAAAAGCCCGCAGATAATAGACACCGCAACTCCGGGAAAGCTTACTGATTACCTCATTGCCGGCAAGCCGATGCTGATTCACGCTCCAGCCTCAACCTACTTAATTCAATACGCCAAGGAAAACGGGTTCGCTGCCATCGTGGATACGGAAGATGTGGAAAAATTAAAAGAAACGATCGGCAAACTTGCTAAAAATACGGATTGGGCCAATGAACTCGTCAAAAACGCCAGAGAAACTTTTTATAGGAATCACGACGCCAACAAGAATGCCATGATTTTCCTGGAGGTGATAAACTCGGTTTAATGCGAGATCTCTTCAAATAACTCCCGCCATCTGCGAATCATCGTCTCCTGATCAAGTCCTTTAGCAAACGCCTCCGCGCGCGGATCCTTGTTCTCCGGCTTCCAGTCGGCAAAAACACCGGCTGGCGTTACGTCCACCGGCACGCCGCAGAACATAGCTTCTAAGGGAGCCAGCCATTCAGTCTCGACCCTGCTCCTGCCGACAAAAACATCCGAACAGCTGTAAAGTTCCGCCAAAATCCGCTGCGGCACTCTTTGAAAAACTTTTGTGTTGTGAAAAGGCGGCGCAACCGTTTCTTTATCCTTCAAAACAAGAATATAAAACGAGTCTTTGTCGTTTTTTATTTCATTTAACAGCGAACCATACCCCTTGACCCCGTGCGTACTGCCAACAAAAATTTTTATAGTCCCGTCCAACGGCACTCCGTGCTTCCTCTTTATCTCCTCTCTGCCGCCAAGCGGCTTAAATAAATTTGCATCTACCCCTATGGGTATTATTCCCGCCTCGACTCCGTACCACCTCGCGACATCAAGGCTGTTAGCCACGATTACGTTCGCGCTTCCCATCGCCTCTGTCTGCAATTTTACCTTATCGTCATAAAAGCTTCTACCAAAAAGCATTACCCGCTTTATCCTGCCTCTAAGGCTAAGCGGTACGAGCTTTTTCATAGCCAGGAAATTATCCTGAAGAAAAACAACTTTTTTGACTCCCTCCGGAACCTTGACGTCGCCAAGAATGGAATTGAAGACAACGACATCCGGCCGGTCGGAAGAAATCTTTTCTTCTATTCCCTCATGCAGGTCTTTAAGCGCAACAGCCCTGCACCCGTCGATGTATTTCGGCAGAACGGACCAAAACGTTTCTTCATTGCTGACGGTGCCATAAATATGCTCGTTTACTAAAAGAATTTTCATTTAATGACCTCTAAAACAATGGTCATTTCCCGACACGTGCTTAAATCCCTAAACGACCTGTCCAGTTCTTTAAACTTGCCGACAAAATAAGACGTATTCCAGTAATGCGGCTCCGTAAGCGTGCGGAATGTGTCCTCCTGGAAAAATCTAACATGCGTTATATCGGAAGCATCCATAAGAGGAACGGTAATTTTTATTTTGGCTCCCGGCTTGGAAACCCGATAAAATTCTCTCAAAACGAAACTTAAATCCCGGATGTGCTCCAGCGTATGCGAACAGACAATCTCGTCGACGCTGTTGTCGTCAAACGGCAGGCCTTTCTCTATGTCCCTTGTTATATCGGGTTTAACTTCCGGATCTATGTCAAGATTTATGAACCCGACCCTCCTATCCTTTCCCGATCCTATGTTTATTTTACGCATGCCTTGTTTGTTATATCCGTATTTTGAATTGTCTATGGACATTCCCGCGACAAAATTTTTCGCCGCCGTTTTCACCGCCCCGGGAACAAGTTTCTTAACTCCCCTTAAAATATTATTCATCCATTTCTCCTTCCTGAATATGATAAACTATGCTGTCGAAAGCTGTAAAATGGCTTATTCCCATAGGCTTCAATGTCTCATAAAAGAAAATATGGTCGCCGGAGATTTCTTTCCCATCGGCAGTTTTCCTGTTTCCTATAGGATATCCTCCGCTTTTGACGAAAGAGTCTTTGTATATGGCGCAGGGCATGAACAGCCCTCCTTCGCGGAGCTCCGGCTTGCTTGTTTTCTCGGCAAACTTTTGAAATTGTTCGTCATCGTATTCTTTGTAAGTATGCCCGAAGTTTTTACTTATTCCGTACGTTCCGCTAGGCATCTTGCCGGACTCGACCAGCCTTGAACAAACTATTCTGTCTTTCCTCAGCCATTTCAATAGATTGTCCAGCCAGCCGTCGGAAAAAGCCATATCCGAATTTACAAAGACTATCACATCTCCCGGCGCATTCATCCCTCCGTAATTCCAGGCGCGGTAAACGCGGTTTAAGTAATACTCTTTTTTGTCTTCGTTCTCGAAAATCAAATGGCTTATATTATTTTCCTTCAGATAGTCCTTAACCTTGTCTGTCGCGTCATTGGCAACGAAGACGAACTCGGCGCCGCTTGTGTGCTTATTGAATGAATCCAGGACAAACTTGATGTACGGGACGGATTTGTATATCAAAGCCACAACCGCGATCCGGAGCGCGGAAAGAGGTATCAAGTCGACATCCAAGGGCAGGAGTTTAATTCCGTCCTCGTTTTTCATCCTCTCCAGATAAAATCCGCTCTGCCCGTTCTTCCTGTATCTTTCATATTTTTTATCAATCTCTTCCTCTGAAGAAAACCCGTAGTGGATTACTTTTAATTCGCTCTTGACGATATTCGCCAGTCCCTGCGGATGCTGGTCTTTGTGCAATCCGTCCGCAGTCTCGAACCTTAATTTCCCGTTGTTCTTCCAAAGCCTGACAAAATCCCCCTTGCCCCAAAACTCGTCTACCCTGTACCGTCTTGTCGATTTCCACAGATTGATCTCCTTCATGGAAAATCCGTCTATGCCGTTCTTGTCTCCGTAAACGCACAGGTTTCTTACTTCCGATGTTTCACCCTTTCTTTCGAAAACCTCATCGGCGTCAAGCCAGACTATCCAATCCGGATCAAGATACAAGGTGTACTCGAGCATTTTTTGTTTGGTAAACAACTCCCGGCTAAATTCATTCGGCTCGCTTAAAACATGCCTGGTAAATTTCCTGGCAATCTCGGCGCTTCCGTCGGTAGATTCGCAGTCGCAGACAACTATCTCGTCGCAAAATTTTTTCATATGCCTCAGAACGCGTTCCAAGTTCCCGGAAGAGACTTCGTTGTAAACTTTTAAAAATCCGACGATCCGTAACTTTTCCGCCTCTAGAGATATTTCGCTACAACCAGCTTCAAACGGGCGAGTCAAAGGCTTTTTATTTCCAAGATTATGGAGATAATACCAAAAAAGATTTATCCTCTTCTGCGTGCCGAAAGGAAGGCGCGCAACAATTTTTTTCGCCGTCTGCTTTAATCGTTTTGTTATCATCGCCCGTACGCTTTTTGAATGAACTCGCTATCCTTAAGAGTCTCGAAACTGCGCGATGTGCCGAAATAATTATTTTTAATCTTCTCCATCAAATCCGCATGCGCGCGTTCGCTTGGGCTTCCGCCTTCGGGGTTCAAGATATTTCTGTCCCAGCCGGTTTTGATTTCCCAGCCCTTGACCATCGAGTTATAAAGTGTTCCCCTACCTTCGAAACCCTCGAGAACAGTGGCGCCGGCGTCTACGGTTTCCGGGCGTTCCGTCGAGCGGCGGGCTATGACGCAAGGCGTGCCGACGATAAGCGTTTCCTCCTGAACCGTACCGCTGTCCGACACAACCATCCGCGCGCTTTTCTCCAATCGGAGAAAATCAAAGAAGCCGAGGGGTTTGGTTAAAATAAATTGCTTGTCCTCGATAAGATGGCTGATGCCGTATTTCTCTAGATTAGCCTTGGTTCGCGGCATAAGTGGCCAGACTACAGGAAGGTCTTTCTCTTTGGCGAACCGCAAGATATCCGTAATCTTGTTTTCCAATATCTCCTTGGAAGAGACGTTTTCCTCGCGGTGCAGGGTAACCAGAATATAATTCTTTTCTTTCACGCCGAGATCATTTAAGACACCGCTCTCATCCGCCCTGTGCCCGTATTCGTTAATCGGATCCATTATGACGTTGCCGATAACCTTGACCCGGAAGTCTGGAATTCCCTCGGAAACTAAAATTTCCTTATACCTTGGGAGGTAAGAATAAAGCGCGTCGGACAAGTGATCGATGACAATCCTGTTTTTTTCCTCCGGCATTCTCCAGTCGAAGCTCCGCCCTCCGGCCTCAAGATGTATAACCGGCACACCGGAACGGGAAACCGCGACCGAGGACAAAACAGTGTTGGTGTCGCCGAGATACATAATCGCATCCGGCCTGACTTTTTCTATCATCTCGAAAACCTTTTCCGAAAGCAGTCCGACCTGGTAGGCGTGCCCCGTCTTGCCGCTGTCTTTCAAATCCAGTCCGATACGCAAATCCATGTCCGGCTGGCGTATCCCGAACTCCTTTAAAAACGTCCCGAAAAGCTCGTCGTCGTAATGCTGTCCGGAGTGTACCAGAATGTGTTCCAGTTCCCCCTTTTTGGCCGACTCATCCAGCAGTCGGATAAGTTTGTACATCCTGATATAGTCCGGCCTTATTCCAAGCAGAGTTACTAACTTAAATTTAGCCATTAAAAAACTTAAAGCTCGTCTATCATCTCGTCGAAAGACGGGATGTTCAATAAATCGTTAAGCTCTTTCACGGTGCTCAACGTCCGGTTGAGTTTGTTCTCTTTTTCTTCGTTTATCTTAACGCTCAATCCGTACTTGTCTTTGAATTTATTAAGCATCTCATATTTGGAAACCGATGTAGAGAAGACGTGATAGACGCCGCTTTCCGGATAGTTTTTTCTATTGCTCATTATCTCGTCGCAGATTTTGCCGAACTGTTTCGTGGTAATCCCGTTCCAGTAGTGGCCGGCGAATCCGTTTACCTCTTCGCTCGGCTGGTTGATAAACCAGTCTAAAAGGCCGGTGTGGCTTTCTAGTTCCGGACCGATTATGGAAGTGCGGATTGTCAAAGAGTGTTCCGGCTCGCCGAGGCTTTTTGATTTACCGTAAATATCAACCGGGGTTTTTAGAGACCTCTCATCGTAAGGAAATCCTTCTTTGCCGTTATATACGCAGTCGGTGGTGATATGGATAAGCCTGCCTCCGAAGTTGTTGGCCAGTATGTGCGGAAGGGCGCCGTTTATGAAAAATGTCATCGCCGGGTCCTCCATAGAGAACGGGATCGTTATGCCGATGCCGTTTATCACAAAATCAACGTCTCCGACCTCACCAACAAAATTAGAGAGATATTCTCCGGGGTGCCCTTTTTTATTCAAAAAATCATTGTATACGCCTCTGGCATCGAATTCATAAACATCGTGGTTCTGCGTGCCGCCGTATGCGTTCTCCAGAAGACCTATTTTATCCCTGTTCCTCGCTGTAAGCGCCAAATCATACTTGTCTTTCAGCACGTCGTATACCGCGCTTCCGAGCATGCCGGTCGCTCCTAAAATTAGTACTCTTTTTTTATCCATAATTAATTGCCAACAGGATAATCTTTATTCCTTTGACTGGCAAATTAAAGAACTACCTGTTTTCCACTTCCCAAACCGCCTGGCCCCAATAATCTGCCGGCAAACGGTAATCATCGCCTTTGGATTCCTCGAGAGTGGAGGTTGAGAAAAACATTATTTTAGTCCCCTTCTCTAACGGCTTAAAACCATTAGCGTATCCCGCTGGTATAAATAATAAAGACGGTTTTCTGGCCGACAAGACAAACCGGTTAACTTTTTCATTTTTATCTGGATTAGCGAAGTCGTTCACCTTAACCGCCGCGACAATAGCCGAACCCGAAACGACTAACGCATATTTTGCTTCTTTGGCGTGGCCGTGGAAGGCGCGTATCGTATCGGTGGAAAAGTTTTCCACCACATAGAACCGCTTCACGCCGCTGAAGCTGAAATCATTAGCGAAAGTCAGCTGGCCGCGATCGTCCACGGCTACGCCGCCGTCTATTATTTTCGGCTCATTAGACAAGGTCTCCATGTTCATTTAAGTTCGCGATATATCTGACATTGAAATAAACATCGTTTTCAACGTACTTTACTCTTTTCGTAGAGATGACATCAAAAATCTCTTTAACGCCGTCGGCGACGGTGTACGTCTTCTCCAGTTTCAACAGTCCGTCTCTTTCGGCTTTCGCCGTAGAAGCATGGTAGTTCCTCTGGTCCTCGAACTTCTGCTCGACATACTCGATCTCGCATCCGGTTATCTTTGCTATCTCTGTTCCGAGGTCTTTAATCTGATAGTTAGAAGTGGCGAAGTTATACACGCCTCTCCACGGTTTCTCCACTCCGTTAGCCAGAATCTCTCCTACGTTTTTTACGTGTACCAAGGGCCGCCATTGCGTGCCTCCGAACACGGAAAGCTTCCCTTTAATAACCGCATTGGCGGTCATGTAATTGCCGGCCAGATCCATTCTTACCCGGGAATACGTATCCGATAATCCGTAAACCGTCCCCAGCCGGACGATGAAACTGTTCTTGTCTTTCAAAAAACCCTCGCACCTGATTTTGGTTTGAGCGTAAAGCGAGAGCGGATTCGGCGCGGATTCTTCGTTTACCTCAGCATCGTTTTTTCCGTAAACGGAACAGGTGGAAACAAAAACTATCCTGCCATCATAATTTTTCGAAAGCCATTCGACCGAATCCTGGTTTATCGCAACCGTCAAATCAGGTCTAACTTGACAGGCTCCGTCCCCGACTATCGCCGCCAGCCAGATTACGGCCGAATAATTCGGTAGAATCTTTTTAAGCTTTTCAGCGTCCCTTACATCCCCATATATGAAATCAACGGGTTTAAGATACTGGTGCTCATATAACAGATTGTCATAAACGGTAAAGGGGGTTCCTCTCTTCGTCAGGATGTCCGTAACCGCTCCGCCTATATATCCCGCTCCCCCGACTACCAAAACTTTGTTTTTATTGTTTTGTTCGTTCATGTTTTTATAAAATTATTTTTTTGGAGTTTTAGAAACCTCAGCGGCTTCAAGCTGCTGTAGTATCGCCATTGTATTTTTGTCAGCCGGCCAGTAGGTTACTATCTCCTTGGCAACATTTATAGAGTCCGCCCTGTCCTGCTCGCTAGTATAAATCGACAACTCTCCATAAAGGAACTGCGGGCGGCGCGGACTGTAGGCTAATCCATCCTGGTAATACTGGAGCGCGATATCGTAATACTCTTTTTTATGATACTTATCACCCATTTCTCTGTAGATATCTCCCATATTGACGAAGTTCTGGACATAGTTCGCTCCCGTTCCCGAATCAATTATCGGCCGGGTATATTTTGAAGCAAAGTCTGCCAGTTCCACAGCCGACGCTTCCGGAATATTAGTGGTATTGGCCAAAACCGATCCTATCGTGCTGTCCAGCTGGCGGATAGTCTCATACTGCCCGACCGGCGATGGAATAGCTAAAAGCGCCGCGAACGAATTTTCGAAATCCTGCAGGGTGACTCCTGTGCCGTTTCCGCCCCCGCTCTGCAAATAATTCATTGTACTCACCAAAGCCGCGGACTTGGTGTACGGCAGATAAGATCCGTAGTAGATAAGTCCGGCGATTCCTAGCGCAATAAGTATGCTTAATATTTTTTTAGCCTCTTGATCCATATTTTTTGAACTGGTAATTGGCGAATGCCAGGAACAGCATCAGGTTTATATACGTCGGCAAGACATCGAAAAGCGCGATTCCCTGCACAAGATAGGCCACCAGCATTGAGAGCAATAGCCCCTGCTGGATTATACTCAGCGGATATGAAGTTTCATGTCCAGCCGCGCCGCCGCTATGATTCCGGGCCGCCTCGCCGTTGTCCTTCACTCTTTTGAAAAATTGGGAGAAAAACACGACGAATATCCCTAAGAAAGCAAGCACGCCGACAGTGCCGGTCTCGGCCAGGTAATCGAAATAAATGCTGTGCGCGCGGTCAAACCAGGTCTCCGATCCCTGAACGGTAGGATCGTAATAATTCGTGTTGAAGTGTCTATCGAAAGCCGCGCTATACTCCTCGGGACCCCAACCGAATACCGGTTTGTTTTCCCATCCCTGCAACGCCGCCTCCCATGCCCAGTATCTTGTCTTAAACGTAAAATCGGTGAAAGAAATATGCAGTACGCGGGCGCAGATACTGCAATCCTTGATTTTGGATATATATTTCTGCCCTCCGAGGATAAGCGCAATCAATATTACAAACATTGCCAACACTATTTGGCTTCCTTTCCTGAGCCATCCTTTCTTTGCGGCTTTAAACGCCAAATAAATCAGGAATGCCAGCATCCCGGCTCCCAAACCGACAATCGCCCCTCTTGTCTGCGAGAGGAGCATAAATCCGAAAAACACGGCGACGCACAAACCCAAAATCCATTTTATCCACGCCTGGACCTCTTTTTTAGAGATTAGGAACACTGCGTAGAAAATAGAAAAGATCATAAACGTTCCGGCATAATCCGCGTTCCCAAGCGTTCCGCTAAGTCTGGAAAATAAGCCCGCTGGGCCTATAAACAGCGGCAGTTTGAGCGCCGCGCCTATCCCGTATCCGACAACCGCTAGCGATATTCCGGTCATAACGCCAAACAGCGTGTTCCACTGGGCTTCCTTCTTTAAAATCGCGGCGGCGAGAAGAAACAGGGCCGTGTAATGCAATATCTGGAACCCTCCCTCTCCTCTTTCAAAGTTTGACCAGAAAGAAAACCACGGGTTAGTTCCGAAAACACAAGACAAAGTAAAAGCAATCGCGAAAACCGACACCGCGATAACCAAAGGCTGTTCCACCCACAACCGCTTCAGCCAACTTATCTTTTGGTCGTTATCCTCGGTTTTTTTTCTCTCGCCTCCCTTCTCCCATGCCCAGTAAAAAGCGAAGGCTATGACAGCTAAATCTATCATAGTCCGGAAAAACGTCGCTTTGCCGACTATGTATGGGAAGTAAAGTGTCGGCAGAACTATTAGGACGCTGAAAAGCGACGCGTAAAGGAAAAATTTAGCTATCTTCAAATACATAAATTAATTAATATACATAAGTATTACAGAAAACACCCCATATATCAATATGGGGTGTTTATCTGGCAATATTCTTATTCCGTAATTTTTGCACGCGACTTCGGGCCGAAATATCCGACCGACGGAGTCACGTTGTTCGCTTTCTGCCAAGCCGCCAAAGCCTCTTTTGTCAGCTGCCCGAAGTAGCCGTAAGCCACTCCTTTCGGCATCTTGAGGTATCCTTGATCTACAAGCACCTGCTGGAGCGCGGTTACGTCGGTGCCGGTTGAGCCAACCGTGAGATTTCTAGCAAAGTTCGCCGGTACGGCTGCGGAAGAAGGCGTAATTGAAGTTGTTGGAGACGTTCCGGCATTCAATTGCGCGCGCGTTTCCGGCCCGACAATGCCGATTTGTTCGATCCCATGCGCGGCCTGATAAGCCTCAACCGCCTTCCTGGTTAACTGCCCGAAGTATCCGTAAGCCACTCCCTTCGGCATCTTGAGGTATCCGCCGCTTATAAGTATTTGTTGTAAGGCGGTTACACTCTCCCCGGTCGAACCGATTTTAAGCAATTCAGTGAAGCGTGCTTTTGCAGAAACCGGCGTCTGGCTAGGAGTCTGATTTGAAGACTGGCCAGCAACGGATGTGTTTCCGGTTGCGGACGAGGATGACGTCTGAGCCGTTGAAGTAACAGTTGCGGTTGTCGTAGCGGTTGTGCTTGCCGAGGTTGTCGTAGTCGGCGCAACAGAAGTTGTTGCCGATGTTCCGGATCCCCCGCCACCGCCGCCGATGCTCACGGAAGCAGTGCTGGCCGGCGTATCGCTAACAACAGCGCTGGCCGCAGACTCATTATTACTGCTGTCAACCGCCGTAACCTTATAGTAATAGGTGGTACCGGTGGTTAATCCGGTATCCACATAGTAAGTGTTCGCGGTCTGACCGACATAGGGATAGTTAGATCCGTTCTTGCGGTAAACATTATAGGTTGCGGCACCGCTGACGGCGGGCCATTCGATCTGGAGAGAAGTTACGCTGGCTACCCCCACCGCGACACTACTTGGAGTAGACGGCGCGGTGCCGGATGTCGGTAAAACCGGCGCATAGGTCGAGAAGTGGTCCGTTGTCCCGCTATAGGTTATGGAAGATAAATTGTCCCACGTAGCCCCCAAAGGACTTAAGACAACGGTTGTCGGCAGGTTTACCCAGGAGTTGGCCGTCGCATCATAGTAGCCAACGACGATTTTCTCCGCCTGCGACAAATTGGTAACGCCCTCCGAAGTCAGCTGGCTTTTAGTCAAAACCATCTGAATAGTCGCATCGGAAGAGAGAGTCGAAACCGCCTGCCCCTCGGTGGATCCCGAAGAATACGAAGCGCTTATATCCTCCCCTGTTCCCACGACTTTCATTCCCTTGGTGTCCGGCGTGTTCATCGTGTTGGCGATCGAAAGCTGGACATCCGTGCTTCCTGTTCCCAAGGCGCCCTGCGGCAAAGAAAGAGTCGTGCTGGTCGTCTGTAATATGCCGCCTTGAGACGGGGAAACCGATTGCGTTTGTTGCGTCGGCGTAAAGGAGACCGATGTCATATTTAACACCACTCCGCTTGCTCCGGACGCAACCACCTGCGGCACTCCGTTATACCCGTTTGTTATGGCGTTCAAGGTATATGACCCGCTCCCGACGTTAAGAGTGAAGTTTCCATTGGCATCCGATGATCCGCCGTTCCATCCGCCGGACGGGCTTGTCGCCCAGACGCGCGCATTGGCGACCGCCGTGCCGTTGTATTCCACGGTTCCGCTTATCGTCGCCGTCGAGGCAGTAAGAGCGAGAGAGAGGCCCGACGTGGCGGCGTTCACGCTAAGCCCGGAAATAACGGAACCTATGTACCCCGGCTTGTTGACTCCTATGTCGTAAGTGCCCGGCTGGAGCTGCAGGGAAAAAGCTCCGGTTGACGTGCTGACCTGCACCCCTCCTCCGCCGTTCGTGCCGTTTGCCCAGACATAGGCTCCGGTGCCGTAATTGGCGTTAACCGTTCCGGAAACCGTGTAAAAATTATTAGCAAGATTAATCGTAACGGTGGTGTTTCCGCTGACCGCGGTAGTCGTGGCCGGAATCATTCCGACTCCGGGGATGCCGCCGCCAATAGTGTAGGTCGTACTGCCGGAATACGGCACGGTTATGTTGTAAGTGTCGTAGGTCGATGTCGTTCCTACGGTTGCTGGCGTATTGGCGTATCCGCCGCCGATCGAGCTTTTCGCTCCCAAAGACACGTTGGTAAACGTGTTGCCGGGTTCAAGCTGTATCGTTAAGGTCGCGGTTTGAACGTTTATCGTTCCGACACTCGTCGAGGCGTTTAAAGGACTCGCAAGCGCCTGATCGACAATCTGTCCCTGACCGTTCAAGGCGGCGTGTAAGTAGAGATTGCTCAACCCTTTCTGTAGGGAAATGGAAAAATGTCCGTTTTGGTCGGTTCCCCCTCCGCCAACTCCCATACCCTGATCACCCTGCGTTATCCAGATATTGGCGCCCTGGGCCGCGGAACTATTTTGTTCCAAAATACCGGAAACGTTTACGAAATTGGAGTTACTGAGCGTGAAGTTCACGGTGCCGTTTCCGCTCGCAGAAACGGAAACGCCGGTTTGGTCGGGCAGTTTGCCGTAGTTGGGAGCGAATCCGGTTACATCGTAATCGGAACAGGGCGGAACATACATCTTATACGAACCCTGATTATCCGTCGTCGCGTGGCCGTTCCCCGGACCGTTCGTACAAAATGCGTTCACATCGGCTCCGGAGATTCCGTTTCCCGATCCGTCTTTAATAGATCCGGATATGTAGCTTGTCGGCGGCTGGAGAACTATCGTAACAACCGTCGTGGTCGAACCGACGTCAAATGACGAGGCGTCGGTTACGGTAACATCCTTCTCGACGGTCGAGGGGACGCTTTGTCCGCCGACATCTATCTTATAAACGCCGTCGTTGGCGTATACCGTGAAGTGTCCCTGCGAGTCGGGCTGGGCAACGCTCGCTCCGCTGCCGGCGGAATTGGGCTGATACGCGGTTATCCACATATTTTGGTAAACCGAGGGGTCGGATATGGGATTGCCGTTAGCCCCGACTACCTGGCCGTAAATCTGCCTCGCGGCCGTGGAGTAGGTAAAGTTAAGCGTAACCGTTGAGAT
>JAKCBB010000035.1 GCA_021839365.1 bacterium
CTGGTTATCATTTCCGGCAGGCATGGAAGCAAAGAGGGCGACCGGGAAACCGCTTGTTGTCCACGTTCACGCGACAGAATATGACCGGACTGGTGACGGAGAAATAAACAAAACGGTTTATGAAATAGAAAAGGAAGGAATGGAACAGGCGGATAGGGTTATCGCGGTCTCCGGTTTTACCAAGGATAAGATAATCAAGCACTACGGGATACCGGCGGAAAAGATAGAAGTTGTGCACAACGGAGACGACCCGTCATCGGCGAGCGGGGATGACGGCGGCGATAGCCTCTTGTCTAAATTAAAGGAAGTCGGATATAGAGTAGTTCTCTTTGTCGGAAGATTTACTTTGCAAAAAGGACCTGATTATTTTCTGCGCGCGGCAAAGCGCGTTTTGGAAATCGAGCCGAAAACTTTCTTCGCCATGGTAGGATCGGGAGATATGGATGCGCAATTAAGAAGAGAAACAGCGGAACTCGGCATCTCTGGAAGAGTTGTTTTCCCGGGATTTCTCCGCGGAGGACAACTGGCCTCCGCTTTTAAAGCGGCCGATCTTCTGGTTATGCCATCGGTTTCCGAGCCGTTCGGAATAGTCCCGTTGGAATCGTTAAGGAACGGAACGCCGGTAATTATTTCCAAGCAATCGGGAGTATCGGAGATTTTGAATCAGGCGTTAAAAGTTGATTTCTGGGACGTGGAGGAGACAGCTAACAAAATAGTTTCAGTTTTGCGTCATTCATCGTTAAAAAAACAGTTGGCCGAAGGCGGAAAGAGAGAAGTGGAAAAAGCTACCTGGTCTCAAGCCGCTACAAAGTGTATAAATATATATAAGACCGCGTTATCAGGAAGCAAATAAAAACTACCAATGTCCGTTTGTTTGTATTTTCACGTTCATCAACCATACAGAGTGAGGAGATATAGAGTCTTTGAGGTTGGTAAAAACCACGATTATTTTAACGACCAATCCGATAGCGCTCTTAATAACAGGAAGGTGCTTGCCAAGGTCGCAGGGAAGTCTTATCTGCCGGCCAATGCCGTTCTCCTGCATCTCTTGAAGAGATACCCCGGATTTAAATTCGCTTTCTCCTTTTCTGGAGTGATTCTGGATCAAATGGAGGAGTTTTCTCCGGATGTCCTGCGGTCGTTTAAAGAATTGGTTAGGGCCGGCGGAGATCGCGTCGAGATCCTTGGCGATACCTATCATCATTCTCTGGCTTTCTTTTACTCTCCGAAAGAGTTTGAAAGGCAGATTGAGCTTCACCGCCGGAAAATATTCAATATTTTCGGGAAAAATCCGCGGGTTTTGCGCAATACCGAGCTTTCTTACAATAACGACCTGGCTTTGTGGGCAGATAAACGCGGTTATTTGGGCATACTTGCGGAGGGGTGGGATCCTGTTTTGGGTTGGCGCAGCCCGAATTTTGTTTACAGACCCAAAGGAACGAAAAAAATAAGCGTTCTCCTCAAAAACTACAGGCTGTCGGACGACATCGCTTTCCGCTTCGGAGAAAAAGGATGGACGGGATGGCCTCTTACCGCGGATAAGTTTGCATCTTGGGTTTCCGCTTCGCATCTGAATGGCAACACCGTGAATCTTTTTATGGATTATGAGACTTTCGGAGAACACCAGTGGGCCGATACGGGTATATTTGATTTTCTTGCGTCTCTTCCGGAGGAACTGTTCAAGGATCGGTATAATAAGTTTATGACTCCATCCGAGACTATTAAAAGCTACAAACCCGTTGGCGAGATAGATGTTCCGGGAGTTTTAACTTGGGCCGACACAGAAAGGGATTTGTCAGCCTGGACCGGAAACCATATCCAAAAGGAAGCAATAGATGAGATTTACTCCTTGGAAAACCGGATTTTGGAAAGCAAAAATCCAGGGTTAATCGACGACTGGAGAAGACTGCAAACTTCGGATCATTTTTATTATATGTGCACTAAGTGGTTTGCCGATGGGGACGTGCATAAATATTTCAATCCGTATGAAACCCCGTTCGACGCGTTCATTTCTTTTATGAGCGCTATTGAGGATTTAAAATGGAGATTGGACAATCAATACAAAACCAGAAATGAAAAAAGGTCGATAATGAATTTGTTAAGTTCCAGAATAAAATGATAAGAAAATCAGTTTCCGAAAAAGTAAAAAATACTGTCAAAAAGCCGATTTCGAGCGTTGCCGAAAACTATCAGGCTTTTTGGATCAATAACGGTCCGATAGTTCACGGTTTGAGGGATTTGGAAAAAGCACTGCTCGAGATGGCCGATGAAACCTTTGCTTATCACGTTAACAAGCACAAGAACGACTTTGCGAAGTGGATCGCGGAGGCCTTAAATAATTCCGAGCTGGGTAAAAAGTTGGAGAAATCCAAAACTAAGAAGGCTTTTTTGGCTGCGCTTCAAAAAACGTTGAAAGAGGTAGATAAATAGGGATTGTATGGCAAGATCGGTTGTTTTAGGCAATGGAAACATTCTAGTCGGGCTCGATAGCCGCGGACAGGTTAGGGATTTTTACTTTCCTTATGTGGGATTGGAAAACCACGTCGGGGGAGAAGGCGGGATTTATCACAGGCTTGGCGTGTGGAGCGACGGCAGGTTTAGCTGGTTTGACAGCGAAGAATGGGAAATAAAAATAGGATACGGCGGAGACACTTTTCGGAACACTGTTTCCGCCGTCAACCGCTCGCTTGGGGTACGTCTTGAATTCGATGACATCGTTTATAACGAGAAAAACATATTAGTCAGGAAGATTATTGCTAAGTCTACGGAGGGAAAACACGGCATCAAGATATTTTTTCACCAGGCTTTCCAAATATATGAATCGCGCCGCGGCGACACTGCTTATTTTGATCCGCGGAACAGTTCGATTATTCACTACAAAGGAAGAAGAGCCTTTTTGATAAACGCGTTTCATAACGACAAACAATTCGATGAATATAGCGTCGGTGTTTTTGAAAGCGAGGGGAAGGAAGGGACTTATCGCGACGCGGAAGACGGAATCTTGTCGAAAAACGCCATCGAACACGGGCAGGTTGACTCGGTTATCGGAATTCCCTTGAGGCTTGAAGAGAATAAGGAAGAAATTGTTTATTACTGGATTGCGTCCGGTAAATCAATAGAAGAAGTTTTTGAACTGAACTCTTATGTTTTGGAAAAGACGCCGGAACATCTTATAAGAACCACGAAAGATTTCTGGAAAGCATGGGTGGAAAGGGATAATTTCATATCGCAGTTAGACGACAAATCCGCTAAGCTTTTCAGAGACTCGCTGTTCGTTATCCGCGCGCATACCGACAACAACGGCGCGATTATCGCTTCTACTGATTATGATATGCTGCAGTATGGCCACGATACCTATAGTTATATGTGGCCCAGAGACGCGGCAATGGCGGCGCTGGCTTTGGACAAGGTCGGGGACACGCATATAGTCGAAAGATTTTTCGCTTTCTGCAACGATGTCATAACGGGAGAAGGTTACTTTATGCATAAGTACAGACCGGATAAATCTCTCGGAAGTTCATGGCACCCCTGGATAAGAGACGGCAAACTCGAGCTCCCGATACAAGAGGATGAAACCGCTCTTCCTATAATAACTTTGTGGGAGCATTACAGGGCATCGAGCGACTTGGAGTTTATCGAAAGCGTTTACAATTCGCTTATCAAAAAATCCGCAGATTTTATGTCGTCATACATTAATCAAAAAACCGGCCTTCCGCATCCCAGTTATGATCTTTGGGAAGAAAAATACGGTACATCGACTTTTACCTCCTCGGCAGTTTTCGGAGCGCTTATGGCGGCGGGTAATTTTGCCAACCTTTTAGGTAAGACGCAGGACGAGGAAAGATACAAAAAGACGGCGGGAGAGATAAGAGAGGGAATAATGAATCATCTTTACGACAAGAAAACAGGGATGTTCTACAAGATGATCACCAACGCGGACGGTCGCGGCGAAGTAGATAAGACGATAGATATTTCTAGCGTCTATAGCTTGTTTGCTTTCGGCGTTTTGGACATCAAAGATCCCAAATTGGAACAGGCTGTTAGCGAAACAGAAAAGTATTTGTCCGTACGCACAAGCATCGGGGGAATAGCCAGGTATTCGAATGACAGATATTACAACTCGCCGGCGCGTGATGAAATTCCGGGAAATCCCTGGTTTATCGCAAGGCTTTGGCTTACGAAATATTATATAAGCAGGGCGCAGAACAAAGGCGAACTGCTTAAAGCGAAAGAAGGATTGGATTGGGTTGTGGAACACGCTTCGCCATCCGGAATCCTTTCAGAACAGGTTGATCCGATTAGCGGCGAACCGCTTTCAGCGACGCCTCTTACCTGGAGCCATGCTGAATTTATTCTCACAACGATACTTTATCTTGATAAGGCCAAGCAACTTGAATCTTACTAAACAGTTTCCACGATCGTGGAAACTGTTTAGTGACCAGAAATCCGAAAAAGAATAGCAAAAAAACATAACGCAAAATTCAAAAAATAAAAGTCTTAATTCCGCGTTTATAGTTTCTCCAATCTTTGTTACACTTATACATCATGTACGCTTCCCGCGCTAGAGAAAACTCCCTCCCCCTTATCCGAAAAATGAAGGATAAGGCAAACGAGCGAAGCTCGTTCACGTTGATAGAACTCCTCATAGTGATAGCCATAATAGGGATCCTCGCCGCCGTCGT
>JAKCBB010000010.1 GCA_021839365.1 bacterium
CAATTTTTTCTTTGAAAAATCGAAGTTCGCTTCCAACCTAATTGATGATTCCTTCGGCTTGGACGACTGATCCAAAACGGCCTTTAATGAAGTATTGTCCGTTTGAGAAAGAATAAGTTTATATCTTCTTTCACCTTCTTCGAGCGGGTTGAGTAAATAATAATTGCGAAGTTTTTTAGCCGAGAAACCATCAATCGGCTCGCTATCGCCCAGAACGCGGGCTAATGCCTCTATAAGAAGCGTTACCGTAGTAAGACGCTGTTGGCCATCAATCACAAGTAACGGAGATTGGCTAGATACTTGGTACAGCCCCTTTTCGACATAAACAATCGAGCCGACGAAGTGAGCCGTAATCTCGTCGTTTTTTCCGGTTCGTAAAATATCTTCCCAAAGTTGGTTACATTCTTTTTCCGTCCAGCTATATGTGCGCTGATATATCGGGATAACAAACTGTGGAGATTTTTTAAGAAATTCAAGTAATTTCGCTTCGGTCGCTTTCATGAATTTATTTTTTTATTCCAAGTTGTTTGGAATAAGGCAAGCCCTTTATATAATTCTCTATAAAGTTCCAATCTACTTCTCCATCTTTGAATGGGAGTTTGATAACTGTTTCTCTAATTCTATCTTGATTAAATTTTCTACCGTAGGAAATCTTCTTTTGCTCCATATTAATGAGTGTAGCAAGAAATATCGCTCTAAATACATTCAAATCAAATTTAGGCAATAATTTTTCGACATGATCGCTCGCTGTAAAGTTGAGTGGCTGATAAGCACAGAATCCTGTAACGGCACTATCAATAGTTAATATATTGCCCTCGTCCGTAAAAGTATCATACCAGTCGCGGATACCGTTGTTTGTAGATTGCGTAGTAACGTATGGGTATTTTCGTTCGCCGCCGATGTTTGTTTTATCCAAGATTCCCTTGTGTGTTGTTTTAGACCCCCGAACTTCAAATAACCCTTCGTTTTTATAACCATCCCAACCCAAGGTTATCGGTTTCCAATTCGCAAAATTCAATTCTAATTTATCGGAACTAAAACTCTGGCTAGAAACCATATCAGATTGCTGATTATAGAAAAGGAAGGTTGCATATTCCTTAAGGGAATTTATAAAATCATCGTCCTTTAACTCTTCAAAATCTGTTTTGAGATAAGCTTCGACTAACCATTCGTCTTCTGAATTAACATGTCGCAACACGGAGAAACCTTTGATCTCTTTTTTGTTGAAGTAACTATCGAGCCAAAAATCTTTAATCTTATTTTTATACAACTCATCATAGTCGATTCTGCCGTAAGGCCTTTTCTTTTTGAACCCATCCTCTTTCCAATAGCCAAACCACGTTTTAGTAGTATCGCTATGAGGTTTATGAGCCTCAAAAACCATGACACATGTTACGGAACTTTTCTCGCTATCATCAAAAAGTTTGTCGGGCATACTCATCACGGCTTTTAAGGTATGGTACTTAAGCAACCTTTCTTTGACGTTTAGATTGCCCTTCTTTGTATTCATAGCACATGATTGCGGAACGATGGCTATACAAGTTCCGTGAGGTTCCAAAAACGACAAAGCGTTCCAAACAAACTCTAATTCCTTGTGGCCGTTATCTTTTGAATATGGAGGATTAAGTAGTGCGGTCGTGGGTTTTAGCTTCTTAATTTCCGCTTCGTCTATTTGGAAACAATCTTGCTGATATATGTTTGACTTACCGTCGCCGCGAAGCATCATATTAGAACAGGCAAGACAGAACATCTTTGAATTATTTTCAATGCCGATCAGTTGCTTTGTATGGATACTCTTTAGTTTCACCTTGTCGCCATTCGCTTCATCCTCCATTTTTTTCATGGCACTAATCAAAAATCCCCCTGTTCCGCAACAATTATCAATAACCACACTGTCTTTATTTACTTCCGCGAGATTGGCGAACAACTCCGTGATATGCTTTGGAGTTAGCACAATTCCAAGCCCGCCATCGCCATTGGCGTATCTCAAAAACTCATTATAAAAAAGTCCAATGGCGTCATACTGTTTGTAATCTTGTAAAAACGGCCGAACATTTTTTTCTATCTCGATTATTAAATCCTTAAGGAGTGTGTTTGGTGTCCCGTCCTTGTCGGTCTCATTGATAATTTTCGTGTTAGTCCGCATAAAATCATAAGTTTGCACAATGGTATCTCTTTTTCTTTCTCCAATATTGTCATGCTCTAATCTTTCCTTGATTGTCGTAAGTAGTAGATCGGCAATCTCTATCGGTTTCTGCTTTTTCCTATAGGCAGAGGAAAAACTCTCGTCTTCAAGAGCCAACAGAATTCCGCTAACAATTAAGGGGCGATGATTTTCCTCAAACTCAAAGTCATCTCTCAAATGCTGGTTCAGTTTCTTAGAATATTTCATCAACTCTAATGAATCAGCTTTCTCTTTGGCCTCATCCCGTTTTAGTAGATCGAGATAATCCGAAAACTGGTAAATCTTTTGTATCTTTAAATCCCTAGCCAGCTTCTCACCCTTAATTTGAAGGAATGTGTCTATCTGTAGTTCTCGCTCATTTTCGCCTGATACCCCTACTGCAAAAACATCAAATTCTCTTGATAAAAAAGATGAATAGAGTAATGCCCCATCAACGGCATAGTCGGCATATTTGTCAAAACTTTTACTCTTATGAAACCGCGGGTTTCCTTTGCACTCTATAACCAACAAAATGTCGTTGTTAGAAAAACTGACAATGAATTCTGGCCGACCAATACCGCCACCCTTTTTCGAGGCGTGCTGTAAAAGTTTGTCTATGCGCGGGTTATCGGACTTTTGTTCTTCTATTATGACAGCGTTCTGCCCCGTTTCGGCATGAAAAATCTTTTTATTTTCCTTAAGAATGTCCCTTACAATGTCTTCTGTTTTTCTTTCGTTTATGCTCATACTGAAATCGTATCCTAAAACAGCGAATGGAACAACTTTTCAAAATCATGAAATTGTGTTCTCATACTTCGAAAAGCCCTTCAAAATCCATGTTATTTTGACTCCTAAAAGTTATCCACAGAAGAACCTTTTGCGACGAGCTTCATTTGAATAATTCTTTGATCGGCACACCGATAACTTTAGCTAGCTTTGAAAGCGTCGCAAGTGTCGGATTTGTCTTTCCAGTTTCGATATTACTTGTATATGAGGGACTTTCGAGCCGAATACCTATTTCTATATTATTTTAGAGTGCTCTTAATTTCAAACTGCTAGCCAGTTCAGCCATGCCTTTGTATCGTCTTTTCCGGTACTCAAGATTTAAGCACTTTCGACAGCCGACACCTTGCGTTAGGGGATGAATAAGCAATATGCCGACCCTTCTTTCGCACCGCGGACACTTGAACCAATAGCGGGTGCCGAACTTCGCTTTCGACGTGGTTAAGGATAGTTGGAATCCGGCGGCCTTAATATCCGCAGCAAACAAGGCGGGCCTTAACTTTTCTCTTACGGACCGTATAAGCTGGTTTATGTCTATCCTTTGACAGTCCTCGATTACGAACCTGTTTCCGACATCGTGTGGCTTATGTGGTTTCATGCGACTATCGTTTGCGAGATATTAGTTGTTTTGACGCTCAAAGAAACCGGTGCGGCTCTCCAGTGTTTGAAAACCATTACGGCCGACAGGAACTGGCGGTTAGCCCGATCCACCTGCTTACTGAGTATGGCTATATGCCTACTTTGTTCTTTTGTAGCTCCCCCGTAGGCCTGTTCTCTAAGGGTCTCGTTAAGCCTCCTAGAATCGGCCAAGACGCGCAGAAAGGCGTTTACAAGTAATTCCGCCTGCATTTTCTCAACCATCGTCGTACAGCCGTTTTCTTCGATAAACTGAGCCGTTAGCTCTAAAGCCATGTCCTGAAAGTGCGGATCGAAGCTCTCCATAAGGGCAATGTGGCTATCCGTCTCCGAAACGCTTAAAAACCTTATTTTCAGATCGCTAAGTTGCTCCTCGGTGGTTGAAAGCACCTCGGGATCGCCGGAGGCTAATTGAAACTGTAAATCCCTTATTTCGTCCTTAATGGGACGGAGCTTGAGCCGCCGTTGGGTTTGCTCCGGTTTTAATATATCTCTTAATTCGCTGAATGTTGGCGACTTTTCCATATTATACTCTGCTATACTCTTTCAATATCCTACTTGTGTATCCCTGCTCGTCTCGAAAACCGCATCTATTAAGCATTTTCAAGCACTTTTTGTAGGTTCGGACTGGTTTGATAAAAATCCCAGAACCTGCCAAGATAGGTTTTAAGCTGGTTCAACCTTTTACCCGCTATGTCCACAACATACCAAATCGGCGTCTTTCGACGTTGATTTTTGGTATGTGTTGCGCGTAGAAATGAAGTATTGACTAATATGATACAATTAATAAATATCGAAACATCAATGAACAGCCACGATCACCGACTCCAAAATGAAAAAGTTTTATATACCTGTCCCATGGATCCGGACGTTGTTTCGGAAACCTCGGGAGAATGCCCTAAGTGCGGAATGGAGTTAGTTCCCGTGGATATGGCAGCACGCGGTTCGGAACATGCCGGGCACGGCGCGGAAGGAAGTTTTAAGCGCAGATTTTTTATTACGCTTCCTTTTGTGCTTTTGATTACGGCATTATCCCAGAACATCGAACAGTGGCTGAAATTCGGTTTTACCTTTCCCGGTCAAGGATTTGTCTTGTTTCTGATAGGAACTTTCATTTACTTCTACGGCGGCGCCCCGTTCTTTAAAGCGGCGAAAGGAGAAATTTCTCACAAGAATCCGGCAATGATGACGCTCGTGGCATTTGCCATCACCGTGGCTTACGGATTTTCGATCGCCGCCACGTTTCTTTTCCCCGGCGCATCGCTTTATTGGGAGATGTCAACGCTTATCTCCGTTTTTCTTCTGGGCCACTGGCTCGAAATGCGCGCGGTGCGCGGAGCGACCGGATCTTTAATGGAATTAGCCAAACTGATCCCGCCGTTGGCTCACCTCATAAAAGATGGGAACATCAAAGATCTCGAGACCAGCAAGCTTGTAATCGGGGATGTGGTACTTGTTAAACCGGGGGAAAAAATCCCTGTTGACGGGAAGGTAATAAGCGGAGAAAGCGCGGTGGACGAATCCATGATAACCGGCGAATCCCGGCCTGTCGCAAAGAAAACCGGGGACAGCGTTATTGGCGGAAGTATTAACCAGGACGGCTCTCTAACCGTCGAAGTATCCAAAACCGGATCGAATACGGCTATCGCGCAGATTATGGAGTTAATACGCAAAGCCCAGGCCTCCAAACCAAACGTTCAGTACCTGGCCGATCGCGCCGCTGCAGTATTGTTTTATGTGGCTGTTGCCGCCGGAGCCGCATCGTTTGTCTTCTGGTATTTCGTTTCTCCGCAAGGGGCGATTTTTGCCGCTACGGCGGCGGTAGCGGCTGTCGTTGTAGCGTGCCCCCACGCCTTGGGTTTGGCTATTCCTACCGTAACATCCGTAACATCGACCTTAGGGGCGAAGAACGGAATTTTGATTAAAGATATGAAAGGACTGGAGATCGCCAGGAAACTTAATTATGTGGTTTTTGATAAAACCGGCACCTTAACTAAAGGCGAGTTCGGAATCTCAGCCGTTGTCCTTGCCAAACAATCCATGGCTGGCGATGAAAACCAGCTGTTACAAATGGCAGCCGCGGTGGAGATGTCGTCTCAACATTCGAT
Organism: bacterium; assembly: GCA_021839365.1. Taxonomy (GTDB): domain Bacteria; phylum Patescibacteriota; class Minisyncoccia; order UBA6257; family Colwellbacteraceae; genus JACWAO01. Next base: position 5,692 of record JAKCBB010000010.1, read on the forward strand.
AGCTAGGGGAATAGTAAACGAAGCTAAGAATAGAAATCTTGAAACGCAAAATATAGGGAATTTTAAATCTTTTCCGGGAAGAGGCGCTTCGGCCGAGGTTGATAGGAAAGACGTCGCGGTGGGGAACGATAAACTAATGGAAGAATTGGGAGTAAGAATCCCCGAAAATTTGTTTATCAAAGATAAAAAAGCCGGCACCACTGTCTATGTTTCCGTCAATAACGTGTTTGCGGGAGCTATTCTATTAAAGGATGTCGTCCGCGAAGAATCTAAAAGAGCAGTGGTCGAACTTCACAGGCTGGGTGTTAAGACCGCCATGCTCACCGGAGACACGGCGGATGTCGCGGAAACAGTGGGAAAAGAGATTGGAATAGACACGGTTTTCGCCCAAGTTTTGCCGGAAGACAAAGTTAATAAAGTTAAAGAGTTGCAGCATAGGGGAAATGTCGTCGCTATGGTAGGCGATGGAGTAAATGACGCGCCGTCCTTGACGCAGGCACACGTAGGGATAGCCGTAGGCGCCGGAACCGATGTGGCCGTGGAATCGGCGGACATAGTGCTAATGAAAAATAATCCCCTTGATGTTGTGAAGGCGATTTCTCTAAGCAGGAAAACTAACGCCAAAATGGAACAAAATCTGGCGTGGGCTACCGGATACAATGTGTTTGCTATTCCCATCGCGGCAGGAGTTCTTTATCCGTCGCTCCATATCCTGCTCCGGCCGGAATGGGCGGCTCTCTTAATGAGCGCGTCATCGGTGATAGTAGTGTTTAACGCTTTACTGCTGCGTAAGACAAGGTTGGATTAAAAAAATAAAGGGCGGCAAGCACAATTTTCTAACGGTCACGATTGTATTTTTCGATTAATCCACCGCGCTATGCTGTACTCTTTCCAGCTCTCGCTTAAAAGAAGAGCTATAAAGACAAGGATGTAAATAACGGAGGCTCCGATGTCGGTAGAGCCGGGAACGTAAGGTCCGCCAAACCCTTCGGCTGTTGACCAGATCACGAAAGCCATCGCTATTCCGCCGTATATGGCTATCCTGCTGAATATCCCAAAGATAAGGCTTAAAGCTATGGCGGTTTCGGCCACCGCTACGACGATGGCGAAAAAGTAAGGATCGATATTCACCGCGTTTATCCAGAAATGGATCCACCACGCGACAATAAGCGGCTGTCCCTGCGCGCCGTTTTGAAGATAACTGACAAAGTTTGAGGAAAAACCGGGACTCCATTTAAAGTACGCGTCAACGAGCCAAACCAGGCCGAATGCAATTCGTAAAATTCCGAACCCCTTGGCTTCAACATTTCCCCTCATCATTTAACTATAGCAGTGTGATTTTCTAGCGCAATATATTCCGCTTTTCGATACCCACCTTTATTTATTTTATTCGCGTTGTATTATTAAACCGAATGAAACGAAGCACGATTATATTGATAATCATAGCGACAGTCATAATCGCAGCCGGAGCGGTTTCATACTACCTCGTATCGAAAAGAAACGGGGCTAATCCGCAAAACGCCGTTTATGGAACGCTCCCGCCTGTTATGCCTCAAAACGCCGCCACATCAAGCGGAACTGAAACCTCCACCTCTACTCCCGTTAACTTGGATAAAAGCTTGTCGTTTAGCGGGGGAGCGATAATTTATTATCCTTCCGACTTTAACCTCGCTGCAAACCAGGGCCAGCTTTCAGTGCGCTCGTATATTCCGCCATGCGATCAGGGATTCGGTTACTGCATTTATTACAATGGATCCGCGTACAAAGGAACAAATTTCGAATCCGCAGGAATAAGCGTCAGAAACGTTACCGCTCTTTTTCCGACCGATAACTCCTGCACTAACTCTCTTCCCCAGGGATACAACAAAGCCGCTTCTATCTCCGTGCACTCCTCTCCTTATTATTCCGTAAGCATATTTCCCAATCTGGGAAATGCGGCTGCCGGACACTACGCAACGGACAATATTTACCGTTTGTATTTCGGCGGGAAATGTTATGAATTCGACGCGCGTATCGGAGAGAGTCAATACGACAATTACCCGGCAGGCAGTATACAGCCGTTTACTAAGGATAGTTATGACGCCCTACGCGCAGAGCTAAGCGGCATAGTAGGATCGATAACCCTTTCTCAGGGAGGAAAGATATCTTTGCCTTGATTTTTCCGGCTATTTCGGACTAGACTAACTTAGTCTTTTGTTCTCATTATTCTCCCAATAAAGGGTGGTGCTAGTGAATATCGGCTTCGACTTCGACGGAGTAATCGTTGATATTTCGAATCGAAACGAAATCAAATCGCGGTGGGCGGACACGCTTTACGGCGTCAAGATTCCGGCAGAAAAATTCAGTAAAAGCCATGTCGTCGGAGGCGGCTATCTCACGATCGAGCAGTACGCCGGTCTGCAGAATCACGTGTACAACAGCAGAGAAGTCGGTTTAGACATGAGTCCGGTTCCCGGAGTTCTTGAATTCTTGCCTAGGCTGACCGCTCAGGGTCATGTCGCCAAAGTTATTACATCGCGCGAGCCTGCGGCTGCCGCGCTTGCCGGGGAATGGTTGGATGCGCACGGCTTGGACATCGACATAGTCGGCATCGGCCAGAGCGCCAGCAAAGCGGAAGCCGCGTCGAAACTGGGACTAAGCGTGTTTGTTGACGACGAGTATCACAAACTCCAGAACCTGATTGGAGTCGTTGCTCACAGGTTTCTTTTTACCTGGCCGTACAATGCCCGCGTAGAAGCGGGATATGTCGCCATACGGGTGTCATCGTGGGGAGAACTGTATTACGCCGTTCAGGCGCTCAGAGGCGGCCGATAATATCGACCGCCCGTTTTTATCGTTCTAATATTATATGAATAACAAAATTGTTTTATGCTTCTAATAGATACGCCTGTGGATCGCGAAGAGCTTAACAGGATATTAAACGAACACCTTTCGGGAAACAGCGGGTATCTTAACGCGCTTGAAGTTGTGAAAAGGAACTCCTCAGGAAAGATCTGGTTAGTCGGAAGCGGTGTATATAAAACCTTTTTAAATTTTTTATACGACCATACCCACTCGATCAAGGACTGGGATTTTATAGCTGAAAGAATTTTCTTTCCCCTGGAGCTGGCGAATGGCTGGACAGCGGAAAAGAATAAACACGGAAACCCGAAACTCACAAAAGGAGAACTGGTTGCCGATCTTATCGATTTAAGAAACATCCACAGCATAAAAGAAAGAAAATTAGAACCGGATATAGAACACTATTTAACCGGAACTCCTCTTACGATTCAGTCCGTTGCTTTCGATATAGATAAAAAGGCGGTTATCGGAGAAATGGGGATAGAAAGCGTTTTAACTAAAACAGTGGGGATAAACAATATGAAAGAGCATGAGTACGCGGCGGAGATCTATGGGGACCGGTATTCCGCAAAGCGCTACGCAGAGCTGCTCGGATTCACCGAGGTTTGAAACCCCATGGTTTTTACGCTAAACTCCTAAAGTTTGGAGGGTTCGCATAGTGGTCTAGTGCGCCGCACTCGAAATGCGGTTGGGGAGAAATCCCCTCACAGGTTCAAATCCTGTACCCTCCGCAAATATTCACATTATTTTAGTGAACAAGATAAAGAACAAAGTTAGTTTATGATTCAGACCGCGGAAAACTTAGGGGAATTTGTTTGGATTTTTGGACCCAGCGCGGTTGGAAAAAGGACTTTAATAGATAGAATTTTCAAAGGCGACACTTCTCTAATTATGAATCTTGATTTACGGGAACCACAGGTATATGAGGAAAGTATAAAAATTGGTCGCGATGAACCCTTGTTGGTTGAAGACATGCTATTACACAAAAAAGACGGCAGGTCTCTGCTGATAAAAGTTCAATTCAGCGAACTTAATGGAAGAAATGTTCCTCGTGATCTAAAAAACGCATCGCCGGACTTCAATCATAGGATTATTCTATTATTCGCAGACGAAAACGAAATGAAGAAGCATTATAAATCTCGTGGTCTAGTGGGAGATTTAGATTGGTCCAATATGTCTTATGAATCATTTAAATCAGAATTTTCAGATATGCAAAAAATTGCCGGGGATTTGCAAAGCAATGACGGTTTTGATCTCGTTTACTTCGATGTTGGCGGGAATTGCGTTATAGAAAATCCAACAGATAAGTAATTTTTCAAGAAAATAAAAGGCGGCACCGGGATGGCGCCGCCGAAGCGAATAAAGTACCCTAATCTACGTTGGTTTCTTGGCCGGCAGATATTGCCGGAGGTGCATGGACCTGCAGGCCGCCTGCATCGGTTTCAGGATCCTTGCCTGTCCGGTAAGCCGTATCCGCGGGGGTTGGTTTCCAACCCCTTCCTGTTCGGGGGAATCATCCGCGAACCACCGCTCAAGTCTCATGTCGCACACGTTAGCGCGATCTTTGTCGGAAAAGACAACGGTTCCGCGGTATTCTTTCTGACAGACATACTTCTCTATGACTTTTCTTGCCAGGCTGGCGGCTCTGTGGTTTCCGCCGCTTACTCCGAACGCGAAAAACCCAGGGAGCATGCCGTCCACGAGCAACGCTTCATAGTTAGCCGCGTGCATTACCTTTGTTTCCGGGCTGATGATAGTATCCCCGACAAATGGCTGATGCATGCCGTTGGTGATGCTTATGCCGGAGTGCTGGTCCGCAAGACGAAGATCGGAGAATGCCTTCGGAGCGTTTATTCTGCCGTTTACGTGGTCCATAATCGGAGGAATGGCGTTAATAACCCACCCAACGACCCAGATATCACCCGGCGGGAGTTCAAAGTACATCGAGATTTCCATCTTCGAATCCTCCTTTGTCGGATCCTCCGGATCTCGTTAAATATAAGCTATATCCACCCCGCTTAGCAGTCAAGAACTGGACGCTTTCCAGGGTACGGTTATTATTACGTAATGCCCGAGTTTCGGATTTTGAAGAAAGACAGGAATACCCGCGCGAGAGCCGGGATTTTGAAGACGGCTCACGGGGTTATCCATACTCCGGCCTTTGTTCCGGTGGCGACCAAAGGCGCTTTGCGCGGAATAAGTTTTGAAAACGCCAACAAGTTCGGCGGGGATATTTTTATGGTAAACACTTTCCATTTTTATGTGGACGGAAAGTACAAGCTGGTTAAAAAATTCGGGGGCCTGCACGAGTTTTTAAACATCGGTTACCCGCTAATGACCGACAGCGGCGGATTCCAGGTTTTCAGCCTGGGATTCGGGCTGGAGCACGGCGTCGGAAAAATATCCAATATGTTTCCGGGAGAAAACAGACCAGGCCAGCATCCCAAGGACAACCCTGCTTTAAAAAAGAAAAACCTGGTAAAGATTACCGAGGAGGGCGCGGAGTTCAAGTACTATAAAAACGGCAAGAAACTTTTCTTGGACGCGGAGACTTCGATAAAAACGCAGAAACAGCTCGGCGCCGACATTATCTTCGCCTTCGATGAATGCACTTCTCCTTTATCCGATTACGAGTACACAAAAATGTCGATTGACAGGACGCACCGCTGGGCGGTCAGGAGCCTCAAAGAATTTGAGAAAGGGCCGAAAACCGACCAAGGGATGATGGGGATAATCCAGGGCGGAGAATTCAAGGATTTAAGGGAAAAGGCGGTGGAGTTCGTATCATCGCTGCCGTTTTTCGGGTTCGGCATCGGAGGGCCGTTGGGCCAATCTAAAAAAGACATGCATAAAATCTTAGACTGGACACTGCCGATACTTCCGGAAAGCAAACCCAAGCACCTGCTGGGAATAGGGGACGTGGACGATATTTTTAACGGCGTGGAGCGGGGGATAGATACTTTTGACTGCGTTAATCCGACAAGACTGGCTCGGCATGGAACTGCTTTAACGCATGGAGGGAGAATAAGCCTCAAATCCGGGCGGTACGTCAATAGTAAAGAACCGGTGGATAAAAAATGCGGTTGTCGCATCTGTCAGAATTATTCCAGGGCTTACGTCTCGAGCTTGCTGCGGGATTGGGAAATCTATGGGGTCATGCTTCTTGTGGAACACAATCTTTTTTACATGCTCAACTTAATGAGAGAAATCCGACAGGCGATTAAAGATGGAAAGTTCGGGGAATTGAGAAGAAAATACTTAAAGTGATTCAAAATTAAAAAAGTCCCTGCCTCCTGTCGCCTTTAGCCGGCACCGAAGGATTTCCGCCGTTCATGATCAAAAATTAGGCGCCTGAGGCGCGAAGATGAAAAACACATAAACCGTCGTTTCGTCTTTTAATAAAGAACAAGTAAAATAAGACAGGGTTGAAACCCCGCGCGCTTCGGCGGGCTTCCAGGCATTGTCGGGGATACGACTGACAAGGCGGCACGGGTTATCCGACAATCTGTATTTCAATGATGTATAATTTTGCTTCGAAAAAATGCATTGCGTGCGAAGGCGGAGTCCCGCCTTTGGATAAGGAAACGGCCTTGAAATATTTAGCCGAAATTCCCGGATGGAATATTTCGGAAGACGGAAAAAATATAAACCGGATTTTTGAATTTAAAAACTTTAACGGATCAATGGTTTTTGTGAATAAAGTAGCGGAGACCGCAGAATCAGAGGGACATCATCCAGACATTCATATTTTTTACGACAAAGTAAAGCTTGTTTTGGAAACGCACGCCATAGGGGGATTGTCGGATAATGACTTCATACTCGCGGCGAAAATAAACCGGCTAACGGACTAAATCGTAAAACCGGTTATCCGCTTGTTGATTCAGGACGACAGCAATGAACGGTTCGCGGCATATGATTTGTAATCCGCGGTAGGCGCGCGGCAGCAAACCTTCGGTTGGAACAAACGATTTCAACCGAGTTAATAATCTAAAATAAAATTTAAAAAATAAAAAACATGTCGAAAAGCTTAGTTTCAATAATAATCGGAGCGGCTGTGGTTGCGGCGATTATACTCGGCTACTCCGCGTATAAAAACAGCGCCAACCTGCTGAGCAATAACCCGCTGGCAAGCAGTACGCCTATGAATCCCAATATGACGGGGTCGATAATCAGTGCGGCTTCCGGAAAACCGGGGTGGAATCAGCTCAAAACGGCAACGAGCGGAATATCTTTTGAATACCCGGCATCGCTTCATAAAACTTACGTAAGCGCCGCCATTTGGCCACCGACAGCCGAAATTTTAAACCAGACATTCGGCTGCAGTAATACCGGATCGGTAAATTCCTCAAGCGGAGGAACAATACAGGTCGCGGTAAACGGGCACGCTTATTGCGAGGCGGAGGCGAAAGCGGCTATATCAGGAAGCACTTACTATAGGTATGTCTACGCCTTTCCGGAGAATGGCCGAACCGCCACGATAGCATTCGCCTTGCGCTTTGCTAACTGCGCGACTTACAATAAGACACAAAAGGCCGCGTGCCAAGATGAAGAGAAGTCGTTCTCGGCGAATAATCTGGCGGATAGCATAGCCTCAACCCTCGCCACTCAATAGGTAAGCGTATTATGAAATACAACAAGCTGGTCAGGGACAAAATTCCGCAATATATCAAAAAGAAGGGCGGGACCCCTGTTTTTCATATCGCTGGGGACAAAGAGTACTGGGAAAAACTTAAAGAGAAACTGAAAGAAGAAGTTGATGAATTTTGCGAAAGCGAAAGCATTGAGGAAATGGCTGATTTGGTTGAGATAACCGACGCAGCTTGCAAGTATAAAAAATTTAATAAGAGGAAGCTTGAGGCTGTGCGTAAAAGTAAGGCCAAAGAACGCGGAGCTTTTAAAAAGAAGATAATTCTCGAGGAGTCGTAAAAGGGTTTTATAATCGGAAGAAAAATGTGAATTTTAAAAACTGGGTAAAGTTAATTGTCGCTATTGCGGTCTCGGAACTGGCTGGGGCTGTCGGATTGTTTTTTACGGTTTCATCTATCCCCGGATGGTACGCAGATCTATTAAAATCCTCGCTTACCCCGCCAAATTGGCTGTTTGGTCCGGTCTGGACGCTGCTTTACATAATCATGGGAAGCGCCGCATTTCTGGTCTGGAAAAGGGGGATAAATTATCGCGGAGCGAGACTGGCGCTAGCTGTTTTCACAGGCCAGCTCATTTTGAACGCGGGATGGTCTTTTATTTTCTTCGGCCTTCATAAGCCGTTTTGGTCGCTTATAGAAATCTCCGGTCTCTGGCTGGCGATAGTCGCCACCGGAGTCTTGTTCTACAGGATATCGAGACCGGCGGCATATCTTCTTATACCGTATCTTTTATGGGTGGCGTTCGCAGCATATCTTAATTATTTAGTTTGGTATCTTAATCCGTCGGGAACACAGCCGACTCCTGAATTTGCTTCCTGCGCGCAAAATATACAGAACTGCCCAATGGACAACTTGATCAGGGTTGCGAATCCGGCGCGATATGCAAGCGTTTCCTCTCCCTTGACGGCAACCGGAGAGGCAAGGGGGATTTGGTTTTTTGAGGGGGTATTTCCGGTAAAACTTTATAATGCCAAGAATGTTTTAATAGCTCAAGGACAGGCAAGGGCACAAGGCGGCTGGACTACCTCGGATTTCGTTCCATTTACGGCGAACCTCGTTTTCTTCATCCCTTATGAACAGGCTGGAACGCTTGTTTTGGCCAATGACAACCCGTCAGGCTTGGAAGAAAACAGCAAATCGATAAGCCTCCCCTTGACTTTGATGCCGGTTATGCGTGAAGTCGAGCTTTATTATTACAAACCCAGTCTAGATATGAATTCTTCCGGCGATATCATGTGTACTCGCGCCGGACTGGTTCCGGTGGGGAGACGGATTCCCGTAACACAGACGCCGATAAAAGATACGGTTAATCTCCTGCTCCAAGGAAACCTCACGCAACAGGAAAAATCGGAGAGTATCACAACGGAGTTTCCTCTTAACGGGGTAACCCTTCAAGCCGCGTCTTTCAATAAACAAACCGGAGCTTTAACCCTGGCTTTTAACGATCCTAATAATGTTACGAGCGGCGGCTCCTGCCGCGCGGGAATATTGTGGTTCCAAATAGAAGCTACGGCGAAACAATTTCCCGGCGTGAAACAAGTTCAATTCACGCCGGCATATCTCTTCCAACCATGAAATTAATTTACTAAACAATTCCCACGATCGTGGGAATTGTTTAGTAAAAGTGGATAAGCGCGATCGTGCTTAGTATCGCTAATTCCGTTGAAGACGGGGTTAAAAATATACGCGATATTGTCCGCATATATGACTGACATTTATAAATGGGGGTGTCATTTTCAATGTGCGGTTCTCGACAACGGCAGCTTGTCATGAGAAACTTATCCTATGGACGAAAGGGAATACAGATTTCCTGAAGAGTTTTTATGGGGAGCGTCGATAAGCAGCCATCAGGTTGAGGGCGGCAATACGAATGACTGGAGCGAGTGGGAAAATAAATACGCCAGTCAGCTGGCCGAAGAATCGAAAGGAATATACGGATATTGGCAGCCGTGGCAGATCGAGATGTTTCCGGAAATGAAAGATCCGTCTAATTATATTTCCGGCAGGGCATGCGATCATTACAACCGTTTCGAAGAAGATTTTAAGCTGGCGAAAGACCTGGGACATAGCGCGATAAGGATCTCGATAGAGTGGTCGCGCGTCGAGCCGGAAGAGGGGAAGTTCGATGAAGACGAAATACGGCATTATAAAAAAGTTATTTCTTCCCTAAGAGAACTCGGCATCGAGCCGTTCGTTACCGTTTGGCATTGGACCGTTCCGCTTTGGTTTAGAGACAAGGGCGGATGGGAGAATAGGGGGTCTGTAAATTTTTTTATAAGGTACGCGGAGAAGATGGTTCATTCTCTGGGAAGCGATGTCAAGTTTTGGATAACAATAAACGAACCAGAGATTTATTCATCAAGCGGTTATTATGCAAAAGGCTTGTGGCCTCCGGAAAAGAAGAGCTTTGTTAAATATTTCACCGTTTTTCATAATCTTATAAAAGCCCACAAGCTGGCCTACTCTGCGATCAAAAAAACATACCCGCATTCGCACGTAGGAGTAGCCAAGGACAATATTTATTTCGAGGCTTATAGGAGCAAAGTTAAAAACAAAATAGTCGCTACGCTGGCGGATTTATGGTGGAATGAGTATTTTCTCTTTAGAATCAGGAACCATCAGGACTTTATCGGGTTGAATCATTATTTTCATAACCTAATCGTTAATTGGTCCGAAAAAAACGAGAATAAAATAGTATCGGATCTAGGATGGGAACTTTATCCCGAGTCGATTTATTTTGTGCTTAAGGATCTCCAAAAATACGGCCGTCCGGTTTATATACTGGAAAACGGCCTTGCTGACGCTGAAGACAAAAAACGAAGTTGGTATATTATGGAAATTTTAAGACACGTTAGACGGGCGATGTACGAAGGAGCGGATGTCAGGGGATATCTGCACTGGTCGCTTATGGATAACTTTGAGTGGAACAAAGGATTTTGGCCGAGATTCGGCCTGGTGGAGATAGACCGCAAGACCCTTGAGAGGAGGCCGAGACATTCCGCGGAATTTTATAAAGACATTATACTGGAGCGCGGCCTTACCCAAAAGGTTATAAAAAAACACGAAGAGTGTTGCCTCAGGGATATCGCTTCAAGGATAAAAGGAGAAGCGCCCTCAGTCGGTTCGCGATTCGAAGAATAACGGCATTCGCTAATACAAATATAAATACGATCATATTTGTTGAAATTACGCGTCTAAAAATTCCTGTCTTAACTTTTCCACAATTTACAGAACAAAAAACTCTTGATAAGATAAATGCATCGTTAAATAAATTTAAAATAAGGTCGAAAAGATTTTTAAATCGCAGACAAAAAATGAGAGATTTGTTCAGTAATCCGAAGTTCTACGTTGTGGTTATTCTCGCTCTGGTTGTGGTTATCGCTTTATTGGTGTGGAATCCGTTTAATCACAAGCCGAATTATTATGCCGTTTATCTTACTTCCGGCGACATATATTTTGGTCAGCTCAGCTTTTTCCCATCGCTAAAGATGCATGACGCCTATCTTCTGCGTGTTGATACCCAGAATCAACAGAACCCTTACAGCCTCTCGAGCTTCAGTAACGCGTTTTGGAAACCGGAAGGAACGCTGTATTTCAACCGCTCGATGGTTCTGTGGATAGCTCCAGTAGCTTCGGATAGCCCGGTGGTTCAGGCTATAACGAACCCGCAGTCCGTTCCTCAGCAGCCGTCTAACATCCCTGCGGCAACGAGTACCGCGCCGGCTACTAGCGGAAAGTAGGGAATATTTTACGGAAAACCCGCTTAGTACTTAAGCGGGTTTTTGTTTGGCGGCTTTGTTGATACGGCGGCCGTAGGCGAGCCGCGTTCCGGATGATATACTTATCCTATGATTTTCTATAACTTCCTTACCCGCCGTAAGGAACGGTTTAAGCCGATAAAGTCCGGCCGGGTTGGATTATATACCTGCGGCCCTACGGTTTACGACTATGTTCATATAGGAAACCTCAGAACGTATGTTTTCGAGGATATTTTGCGCCGCGCTCTTGAATTCAGCGGATATAAAGTCAAACAAGTTACTAACCTGACCGATATAGACGATAAAATTATAAAAAGAGCAAACGAAGAAAAAACCGATTATAAAAGTATCGGCAGCAAATACTCTAAACTTTTCTTCGATGATTTAAAGAAGCTGAACATAAAAAAAGCGGATGTTTATCCGAAAGCCACGGATTATATCGGCGAGATGCTGAAACTTGTCGGTAAGCTGGACAAGAAGGGATATGCCTATAAAGGAGAAGACGGATCGATCTATTACCGGATATCTCAATTCAAAAACTACGGTAAGCTGTCGAAACTTAAAAAGCGCGAAATAAAAATCGGAGCGATGACTTCCTCGGATGAATATAAAAAGGAAGAAGCACAGGATTTTGTTTTATGGAAAGCGAAGAAGCCCAAGGAGCCGTTTTGGCCCTCGGTCTATGGCGATGGCCGGCCAGGGTGGCATATCGAGTGTTCGGCGATGAGTATGAAAAATCTCGGGGAACAATTCGATATCCACGCCGGAGCAGTCGACCTAGTTTTTCCGCATCATGAAAACGAGATAGCTCAATCCGAGGGAGCAACCGGAAAGAAATTCGTCAACTTCTTCCTTGAAGGAGAACATCTTTTGATAAACGGGCAAAAGATGTCGAAATCCCTGCATAATATTTACCGTCTGGCTGATTTGGAGAAACGCGGACTTGATCCGTTAGCTTTCCGTTACTTGATTTTAAGCACGCATTATCGCGCAAAGCTCAATTTTACCTGGGAATCCGTAAACGCGGCGCAGAACGCCTTACGCAACCTACATTTATCGGTTTTGCGTGTGGCGGCGGAAACAGGGCTGAAAAAGGAAAATCATCCTGAAAACAAGGCCGACCGGGTCCGCCGATCAGTAAGTTACGGAGAATCAGGGAAGATTGCCTACAAAGCAGGAGAGCTTTTTAAGAAAGCGATCGATGACGATCTAGGGACTCCAGCCGCGCTTTCTATGGCGTGGGAAGTAATAAACAACGGCAAAATAAGCCCTAAAGACAAGATGAAAATGATTTTGAAGTTCGATGAAGTTTTAGGACTGGGCCTTGGCGGAATAATCAAAGAATACGGCAAGACGCCGGTCAAAATAAAGCAGCTTATCGACGAGCGGGAGAAATCCAGAGCTAATAAACAGTTTATCCAGGCTGACAGCTTGAGAAAAAAAATAGAGCAGCTAGGATATACGGTAGAGGACACCGCGCAGGGTCCGTTAGCGGTTAGGAAAATATAATTTTATTACACCCCGTATGCCGAAAGCCAGCGAATTAAAAGTGCCGCCGCAGGATCTCGAAGCCGAACAGTCGGTCTTGGGAGCGCTTATGATAGACAAAGACGCGATTTTTTCCATTGTCGACACTTTGACTCCCGAGGATTTTTACAAAAAAGCCCACGCCGAAATTTATGAGGCGGTCATTAGGCTTTGGGAAAAGCATGAACCGATAGATATTCTTTCGGTCACCGCGGAACTTAAAAGATCGGACAAGCTTCAAGAAGTCGGAGGATCAACTTACCTTACCGAACTTATCAATTCCGTTCCGACATCTTCGCACATCGTGCATTACGCTAAGATAGTCAGGGAGAAAAAAGTTTTACGGGACTTAATAAATGTCTCGGCGAAAATAACCGAGAGCGCCTTCAGCCCGGACGACGATCTGGACGTGATGCTCGACGGGATAGAGCAGAAGATTTTTGCCATCTCGGAAAAATCTCTGGCTAGAAACTTCGTTTCCATAAAAGAAGATTTGAAATCCGCGTATGAAAGGATAGAAAAACTTCATCAGGGTGACGCGGACAGACTGCGCGGCACGCCGACCGGATTCACCGGACTAGACAACATCCTTTCCGGCCTCCAGCGTTCGGACCTTATCATTATCGGCGCCAGACCTTCGCAGGGTAAGACCGCGTTTACGCTTGATATAGCCCGGAATGCCGCCTTGAAATTCGGACAAACCGTCGGATATTTCTCCCTGGAGATGAGCCGCGAGCAGGTTATAGACAGGCTTATTGCGTCCGAAGCGGCGGTTGACCTCTGGAAATTGAGAACCGGAAGACTGAGAGATGATGAGGAGTTCCAAATGATTCAGGCTTCGCTCGACAAATTAAGCCGCGCCTCGCTTTTTATAGACGACACCCCGTCGCCGACCGTCATAGAAATGCGCGCGATGGCCAGGCGTCTCCAGGCCGAGCAGAAACACCTGGATCTTTTGGTTGTCGATTATCTTCAGCTTGTCGAACCGCGGACCAAACAGGATTCTGTTGTCCAACAGGTTACGGAAGTAAGCCGCGGACTGAAAGGATTAGCGAGAGAATTGAATGTTCCGGTAGTCGCTGTCTCCCAGCTTTCGAGAGAAGTCGATAAGCGCGACGTGAAGATACCGAAGCTTTCTGATCTGAGGGAAAGCGGCAGCATCGAGCAGGACGCGGATGTGGTTCTTTTCCTTTACCACAAGAATAAAGATAGGATGGATTTACCAGAAGATGAGCAGAATATAGTCGAGATAATAGTCTCGAAGCACAGGAACGGACCCTTGGGTTCGGTTCCGCTTTACTTCGATAAACAGCGGGTTAGTTTCCAAAATCTGGACACGGCACACACGAATGACAATGAGAACCCCGGAGCCAATTAGGAAATTCGCCGATCTTTTTTCCGAACTGCCCGGTGTCGGCCCTAGGCAGAGTTTGCGTATCGCGCTTTATGTCATCCATAAAGGACGCGGGTTTATCGATTCGGTTTCCACGGCCCTGAACGGGCTGAAGTCTGTCAGAATATGCAGAAGATGTTTTAATCTTTATGAAAACGAAGGAGACTTATGCGAAATATGCTCATCTGCCTTAAGAAACATGGACGTGATTGCGATTGTCGAAAAAGAGACGGATCTTTTATCCATTGAAAAAACGGGACGATTTAACGGAAGGTATCTGGTAATAGGCGATATGCGCAAGGCCGGAATTCTTACTTCCGAACAAAAGATAAAGCTTAAAAGCCTGGAGGAGGAAATAAAAAGCTTGGAAGGAGGAAAGGCTAAAGAGATAATTCTCGCTCTGAACCCGAATCCTATAGGAGATGTCATCTCGTCGATAATAGCAGAAGAGATCCGTCCGTTTTCAGAAAAAATTACCAGACTCGGCAGGGGAATCCCCTCCGGGGGAGAAATAGAATTTGCCGATGAGGAAACTTTGGGGGAATCAATAATTAAAAGAGCATGATTTTTCCGCCCCGCCAACCAACTCCCGAGATCATAGCAATGGTTCGGCAACCCCCGAATATCCTCCGTTGTTTGTAATGACAACCGCGTCATCCTCTGTTAAACTGAAACGTATGATGGGCTCCTATGACGCAGGAAGAAAGGAAAACTCCCTCCCCCTTATCCGAAAAACGAAGGATAAGGCAAACGAGCGAAGCTCGTTC
>JAKCBB010000036.1 GCA_021839365.1 bacterium
TTTATGCATAACGCCCAAAATATCATCCACCAGCCCGAGGCCGGCCGCTATGATAAGCGCCGCAAGAGGAAGGTAGGTTTCGGAGCGGTTTATAAAACTAAGATACTTCCAGAATCCGTCAAAGAATATGCTGAGGAGCAGGAAAACGATAGCCAGTACGAGAACCGTCCCCCAGATGATTATCCCGCCCATAGTGGGGGTTCCTTCCTTCTTTTTGTGCAGTTTTGAAAAAATAGGGGTGTCTTCGCTTATCCTTATCTGCTTGCCGCCGTTGAGGTTTTTTATAATTTTTAAAACAGGAGAGGAAATAGCCATAGCCACCAGGAATGCGACTATGGTCGTAAGAAGAATTTTTACCGATTCAAGCATCATTGAGGTATTGCGGCTATTATCTTATTGACGTCGGCGTAGCGGTTTATCGATCCGAATACCGCTATTATGAACGGTTCTCCATTATTTATATTATCACGTCTCAATATCGCTATGATATTGTCTTTGGCGTCGGGCGTGGTTCCTGTTTTTCCCCCAAGAAAATCGGGATGTCCGGAAAGCTCATCGATATTGATTATAAAGTGCCCGACGCCGCTTCCCTCCGTATAAACATACCCCGTCGCTATCTTCGTCGTGTCCAGCACGTTCTTATTGTTTATCCACAGATAAGAAACAAGCCTGGCCATATCCGCGACAGTGCTTACGCTGTTATTGGATAGACCGACGCTGTCGGCATAATTAGTCTGGTTCATAGCCAACGCCTTAGCTTCGGAATTCATGGCCGCTATGAACTGGGTGTTTCCATAATTGTCGGCTATAGCCTGTGCCGCGGCGTTGTCGGACATGACAAGCATAAGCTTCAGTATTTGATTAAGCGGGTACACTTGGCCGATCTTAACCCTGGAATCTTTTCCGCCGATTTCCTCTAAAGTACTGCTTGTGATTGTTATGGGCGTATCGCTAGCCATCATCGTAGTCGCCACCTCGGCAGTCATAAGTTTGGTAATCGAGGCAAGCGGCCATACCTTATTCACGTTATCTCCCATAATCTCCGAACCGTTAATACTGTAAACTCCATACGCCTCAGCGGTTATCGGCAGAATCGTATCAATGGTTGATGTCGGCTCGACTGCGGTAACAGCCGGCTGCGCGGACGCGGCTTCCCGCGGTATCGAACGGCGGAATATAAGCTTATAAATTATTCCCGCAAATAAAACGAAAACCGCTGCGACAACAATTAAACCGATCTTTTTTCCAGATTTCATAAACATTTAACTTTCCGCAGACACACCCTCCTTCGTTTCGCTTGAACCA
Organism: bacterium; assembly: GCA_021839365.1. Lineage (GTDB taxonomy): Bacteria > Patescibacteriota > Minisyncoccia > UBA6257 > Colwellbacteraceae > JACWAO01. Next base: position 1,306 of record JAKCBB010000036.1, read on the forward strand.
GGCCGCGCTTCGCCCTCGGTCATGGTCCGCTTTGATCCGACTTCATCAAGGTGGGCAGGATGAACCTGTGTTTCTTGTTTATTTTCTTCCCTAAGCGATCTCAATAGATCACGGTACTTTCCATATTCCGGTAACTTATCTGCGGTGTCAAGACCGATATGTTTTAAAAACTCCATCGACGTCTCATAAATGAATGTTCCGGCGTGCTTCGGATTGTTTTTTCTGTCTATAAGTCCCCTTACCGACAGATTCCTTAAAATAAATGAAGAATTAACTCCGCGGACATAATCTATCTCCGCGCGGCTTACCGGCCCCAAGTAAGCTATTATCGCCAAAGTTTCCAAGCTGGCCGGGGAAAGCTCCGAATCAATTTCTTCTTTCAAAAGCTTTTTCACCGCCTCGGAAAATTCCTGCCTGGTCACAAGCTGGAGGTCGCGCCCGCTGATTAAAAGAGCCAGGCCGCCGTTTTCCTCAAGCTCTTTCTTAAGAAACTCGGCCGCTTCCAAAACGTCCTTTTCTTCAACCCTCAGCGTCTCCGCCAGCCTCTTCACGCTCATCGCTTCGCCATAAACAAAAAGAAGCGCTTCTATTGCCCCGGCTAATTTATTAGTATCCATCAGACTTTTTCCACTATTATTTCCGCAAAAGCTTCGTTCTGCTTAACCTTGATCGCATTATCCTTTAAAAGATGAAGCAGAGCAAGAAAAACGACCACTAATTCCGCCTTGTCCGCCTTTTCGACCAGTTGGCTGAAGCTTGAGGTTACAACAGTATTTATTCTTTCTATAAGTTTCCTTATTTTTTCATCCAGACTGGTTACCGCGATTTCTCTCTTTTCCATAGCTGGAGAAAAAACCGCGGCCTCGGAATAGACTTTCTTGACGGCAGCCAGAAGTATTGGAAGCGAAATTTCTCCGCTAAAATAAAATCCCGGCTCTATGTTGCGCAAGAAAGGACGCGAAAACATCTCGTTCTTCATCCAGGCTTTCTCTATATTTTTTCCAGCTTCCTTAATCCTCTTATAAAGCCTTATTCTTTCCTCAAGATCGACTGCTTCTTTTTCATCATCCTCGGTAAACGCGCTCGGCGGGAGCAGCAGAAGAGACTTTAGAAGAATGAGTTTCGTGGCTACGGTTATAAAACTTGCTATAACCTCAGGAATAGATCCTGCGTTTTCCCCGCCCAGCTGCTCGATATATTTCATAAAATCGCCCGTAACAGACGCCAAACTGACGCGGCTTATTTCCATCTTTCTTTCCTCTATTAATTCCAAAAGCTTGTGAAGCGGCCCCTGGAAACCCTCTATTTGAAGCTCGTATTCGGGCATATTAAGAAGTTTTATATCGCATTTTAGCTTATTTGCTCCTATAATGAAAACCATGGCGCTTACCTTTTACAGGAAGTACAGACCGAAAACCTTAGCTGATTTAATCGGCCAGGATGAGATATCCGAAGTTATAAGAAATGCCGCTAAAAGCGACCGCCTGGCGCATGCCTATCTGTTTTATGGTCCGCGCGGAACCGGCAAAACGACTACGGCGCGAATTCTCGCCAAGATAGCCAACTGCGAAACAAGAATCAGTGACAAAAAATTTTACGACACCGGAGAGCCATGCAATAAGTGCCGGCCGTGTCTCGAGATTGACTCCGGACGCGCACTTGATGTCGTCGAGATTGACGCCGCCAGCAACCGCGGAATCGATGAAATGCGTAATCTTAAAGAGGGCATCAAGCTCTCCCCCACTTCATATAAGTATAAAGTTTACATAATAGATGAGGCGCATCAGTTGACCAAAGAGGCGGCGAACGCCCTCTTAAAAACATTAGAGGAACCGCCGGAGCACGCGATCTTTATTTTAGCGACAACCGAATACGACAAGCTTCCGGCCACGATCATCTCAAGAACCCAGCGATTCAATTTTCATAAGGCTCCCCTAAAACTTCTGGTCGAACAGCTTCAAAGAATAGCCGTTGCCGAGAAAATAAAAACAGAGAAGCCGGCACTCGAACTTATCGCCTCCTCAGCCGAAGGAAGCTTCAGGGACGCGGAATCGCTTTTGGAACAGGTCGCGTCTTTTGAAAAAGAAGTCACTCTCTCCGCGACGGAAAGAGTTTTGGGAAAAGCCGGCTTGAATAAAACCGGCGCCTTGTCAAGAAAACTCCTCGAAGGGAACCTGGAAGAATCAATCAAGTTTATAGAAAGCGCGGACGAAGGCGGATCAAATATGGTTCAGCTTACGAAAGATCTGATCCAGTATCTAAGGCGCACTCTTTCGCTCCACTTTGATCCGAATATTCTTTCTGTTTTCGAGCGCGAGCTCACTGAAGACGAGCTTAAGGAAATGAAAGAGCAATCAAAGCTTATAAACCTAGAAAGGCACGTTCCGTTAATAAAATCCCTCATCAAAGCGTACAGCGAAATGCGCTACAGTCCTTTTCCCATAGTTCCGATAGAGGTAGCGATTATCGAGAATTTAGGAAGTCATAACTAACTTAAGGCTTTTCCGCGTTATATACAGCTTGTATCTGCGCTTGAGTCAATGTGGAGGAATATATCCTTATATCATTAAGCAGTCCACCGAATAACGTTGTTCCTCCGTATGCATCCCCAAAGTTTATTGAACCACCTGGATAAAGACCGGTTCCAAAAGTTGTAGCGTTAGCTTTATTACCGTCAACGTAGATAGTCCATAGGTGGCTTTGATTGTAAGTAAAAGCGATTAAGTGCCACGTGCCGGAAGTCGTGTTATAACTTGCGCTTAACGGGCCATTTGCTGGACTAGTCCAAGAGTTATTGACGTTCAGATAGACGGTAACACCACTGGTATTAACCATTACATGAAAAAAACCATTGTCGTAAGAGGGGGTACCTTGCGAAAGGTTGTTGCTGTCTAAATTTATCCAATCCAATATGCTTATTTCATGCGTTGAAGAGAAACCAGGCGTGGAAATACTTCCTGTAGAAACATAATCATCGCTCCCGTCAAAGGATAGGCAGCTTCCGTGGGACAGGCATCCTGAGGTAGTCCACGTAGGAAGGTCCGTGGATCCTTCGAGCGTCCCG
>JAKCBB010000037.1 GCA_021839365.1 bacterium
ACGGGACGCTACAGGATGCTACGACTACGGAAAACGGACCTACGTGGACGCAGGCCGGATGCCTGGCCGGAGGAAGCTGCCTGAGTTTTGACGGGAATAATGATTATGTGGGGCTTTCTAACGTCAATGCGGTTACTAACACCGGTGCCCAAAACACTGTCGTATTTTGGATGAATTGGGGTGGAGGCCAAAACGAAATGCCATTCGGATTTTATAACTATGATCTTTATTTTTCTGGAGGAAACTTAGGATTTAATACCGCGTGTTCCGATGTTTATGGGATTGCGTCTACTGGGTTATCCGGTACCTGGAGCAATGTTGCCGCTATTTTTACCAACAACAGCAGCATAACGTCGGACAATCTTTATATTAATGGAGCACAACGGGCCTTAACCGAGTACGGCTCGCCATGTTTAATTGATGCCAGTTCTGTTTCGCATATAAGCGGATGGCCGAATAGTACCGGCTATATGTATGGCGGAAAGATAAGCTATGTGCTTATCTATAATAAAGCCTTGTCATCGGCTCAGATAGCGGCCATTTATAACGCGGAAAATCCATAAATTCCAGCCATGATTAAATATATAATTATTGCCTTGACTTTAATTGCGCTTGTTGCCGGATATTATTTTTATAATCTGGAACACGGATTGTATGCCGCAGACGTTCAGCCGTTCTTAATTTATTATGGCGGAGTTGATAATAACGCCTCTCTTTCCGAACTTCAGCCGGTGATATCCGAGTTCAAGGATTACCCGATAGTCATCTTCGGTAGCGCCATTCACTTTCCTTCCGCTGCGGCGAAAATAAGATCGGCTCTTACTAAAACCCTGCTCTACGGATACGCCGATACTAATAACGTTACTTGGAATCATGTCAAATCCCGTCTTGATACTCTTTCAGCGATGAAATTTAATGGGGTTTTGTTCGATGGCGTTGGAGCTGGATGGTCTGCTGATCCGAACAACATAAAACAAGCCGTAAGATACGCTCATTCTCAGAACCTGCGGGTTATAATAAACGACTGGAACCCAGAAACCGCTATGAATGTTGGTTTAGCTCCCGGAAAAGACGGGTACAGCGCGGAAAACTGGGTATTTAGCGACGGCCAATGGCAGAACCCTCCGCTTCCGACATCGAGTTATGACGGCCTTCACGAATTAGAAAGTCAGGGGATAAAAATTTTTATGATTGTCACCATGCACGGATCCAACTTTACCGGCCGGCAAATACTCGATCCTATAAAAGAAACAATAAAACAAGAAAGCGGAAACTATATAAGCGTATCCGGCGAATATTATTCAGCGCAATCCAATGCTATTTTTCCCGCTAACGAATTGCGCCAGGTTATACGGATGGCGCTTACTCCGTCCAGTTAGAGATCAAATCTTTATGCTCCTCAACTTTTATGAGTTTATTTTTTTCGTCAACAAAAGCAACTTTAGGATTTAAGGTCTTGTATTCCTCCGGCGTTACGAAAGCGTCGCCAAGGATTATAACCACGTCGCCGCGCTGGAAATGGCGCGCCGGCGGGCCGTTTAATACGATTTCTCCTTTTCCGCTTTCTCCCGGAAGGACGTAGGTTTGCCAAAGAGTGCCGTTGGATAGGTTGGTAATTCTCACCACCTGGTGCGGTTTCAATCCGGCAGCTTTTATAAGATCCTGGTCTATGGTTATAGAGCCGACATAGTTCAAATCGGCATCCGTAACCGTTGCCCTGTGTATCTTTGAAACACATACCTGCATTAACATATTGCCTACATCATAGGTTTGTAAAAAGGCGTTGTCAAAAACTTAAGACCCTTAGGCCGCGATGCTGGAAGTTGGGGGGCGTACCGCTCTTCCTTTATCCATTATCCCGAACGAAGCAAAGGATCCGTGCCATCCGGCTCCAGGGACTGGAGGCCTAAGATAAAATCTCTGTGTTATAATATCTCTATGAATACCATAATAACCTTAGGAGCGGAGTATCTGTATATACCCGTAGCGCTTTTATCTCTTTATTTTTTGTGGGCAGAGGGAAAATCCAAGAGAAAGTCCATAATAATCTTTGCGATTATAAGCTTGCCTTTGACGTTGGCTATCGCGAGAATAGCCGGTCATTTTTATTATGATCCAAGGCCGTTCGTGGTCGGGAACTTTACTCCGCTTGTCCCTCACGCGCCGGACAACGGGTTTCCGTCCGATCACGCTCTTTTATCCTCTGCTCTCGCCGCGCTGGTCTTCGTCTTTAATAAAAAGAAAGGCGTAGTAACGGGCATCTTGGCTTTGCTTATTGGATATTTTCGTGTGGCCTCGGGAGTCCATCATTGGGTGGATATAATAGGAAGCTTTGTAATCAGTGCTTTCACAGCTGCGTCAGTCTATCTTGTTTTAAGCAGATACAAGAAAGAAAACAAAACGTCCTAGTTTTGTGTCCGTACCGTTAATGTAGAAACGGACTGTGGATCGTCGCATCTCGGCCCGCTTGCAACAAGATACCCTATATTTTTTAACGGGGATATTATCTCTGGGGAGGAACTCGGAATGTTTACAACCAGGTTTACCGGCTGGGCGATTTCCATCCCGCACCAATTACTCCATACTATCGTGAAGGAGACGTCGTTTTTAGGGGTTATTAACGTCTCGGCCGGCAGAAAAACAGCGCTCTTTACGTTTAATGGCGTACCGCTCGAATCGGATAAGGATAAAGAAAATTCCGGGTTCGTTAAATAACACGCGGAATCGGAAATATTCGTAAAGGATACCTGTCCGGCCAAACTTCCCGTAGCGCCTTGTAGAGACGATGAAACAGATAAATCTTTCGAGGCGCAATACATGGACCTGGTAAACGTGCCCCACACAGCCCGAAAAGCGGTAATAAACAAGATTAGGATAACGGCACAGCCAATTAGCGCGATAAGTTGTTTGAGTTTCATGCGTTTTACTAAACAAATTTTACGATCGTATAAAATGATTAGTAAACATTTTTGCGTATTTTCCCACAATCAGTGCCCGGGGAGAGAGTCGAACTCTCATGAGGTTGCCCCCAATAGATTTTGAGTCTATCGCGTCTGCCATTCCGCCACCCGGGCTATGAAAACAAGATACAAAAAAAGGAAAGAAGTAGCAACTTTAATTGAAGTTAAGTTCAACTTGGGATAAAGTTAAAACAACAATATGGCGCGAGTGATAGCAATTTACAATGCCAAGGGCGGAGTCGGAAAAACAACTACCGCGCTTAACCTGGGCGCGTGTCTTGCGGAAAAAGAAAAAAAGACTTTACTTATCGATTTTGACCCCCAAGGAAATTCAACCTCGGTGTTAAAGAAAAGCAGGGGGTTTGCTTATCATATTTATCATGGAGTTCTTGGGCTGGCTCAACCGGAGTCCGTTCTTATGTCAACAGCGATCCCGAATTATGATTTTATTCCAGCTTCTTCGGATCTGGCCGGATTATTAGTGGAGCTTGTCAGCGCGGAAAACAGGGAATATTTCCTTCGTAGATTCATAAACCAGTTCAGACACTACTACGATTATGTGATTATCGACCTTCCTCCATCGCTTAGTCTCTTGACCATTAACGGACTTGTCGCCGCAGACGAAGTCCTTATACCAGTGCAGGCCGAGTATTACGGACTGGAAGGAATAAGCCAGCTATTGGAGACTGTTGAGCTTATCCGTGCCAATCTCCGACATTCTCTTAAAGTCGCCGGAGCCGTTTTGACTCTCTACAACAAAAAAGAGCGGCTGTCGCGCGAAGTTAACCGAAATCTTCGCAAGCATTTTCCGTATAAAGTATTCGACACGGAAATACCGCGTTCCATATCTTTGGCGGAAGCACCTAGTTATGGAATGACCATACTTGAGTACAAACCGGATTCCAATGGGGCTGACGCGTATCGCAGGCTCGCGGCCGAATTAGTAGGACGAGAACTCCAAAGACAGGAGATTAAAGAATTCGGAAATTTTATAATTTAACGTAAAAATCTTACTAAACAGTTTCCACGATCGTGGAAACTGTTTAGTGACCAGAAATCCGAAAAAGAATAGCAAAAAAACATAACGCAAAATTCAAAAAATAAAAGTCTTAATTCCGCGTT
>JAKCBB010000038.1 GCA_021839365.1 bacterium
CCGATCTCGTCTATTTTAAGCCAAATTGTTTCACGTGAAACAATTTCTCTAAAAACCCGGGTTTTTGACTAAAATGTTTCACGTGAAACATTTAAAATGACCAAAATACAGAAAACATAGATAAACACTATATTTATGAGTTTTTAGAAATACACGATGTTTTACGCTTTTTGTCAAAATGTTTCACGCTTGGCAATACAAAAATTGCCGAAAAATTGCCGTTGCCGAGGAGAACATAGATAAACACTATATAAAGTGCGGCAATGGGAAAAATGTCGTTGGAAATAGTTTTTTGCCTTCCGGAAGTTGCCAACTATTGCCAATATAGAAGCCGGAAACAAATTTATTTTCAAAGACCCAATACTTACTTGTTGGATTGTATATTAGAGATCGGCAATCTTCTTGGTTGAAAACGAATTACCAACAACTTGTTAACAGGGTGCGCCTCGGAATTAAGGATTCAAGAACGTTGTGTTGTGTCCGTTTATCGTTTCCTAATAGTCAGTCTTAGCCGTTTGGGCTTGTTTCGATTTAGCGGTCCGCGAATGCCAGTTCTTCGCCCGCAGGCTCCGAATAAAAAAATAGCCCCCCAAATTTTTATTATTGTAGTTGATCAATTCTCTCAAAGAATCGCGTGTACATCTCTTTTAGAAGTTTTGCGTCTTCAAGGGCGTGGTGTTTTTTGAATTTTGACAGATCTATATCCAACTTATTTACCAGGCGGGAATATCTGTTGCCGTAATCTCTCGGATCTATTCCGTATCCGAAAAGCATCGATGCGAAATCTATTGGTATGTAGTACGCCGGCTGGTTTTCCGTGCCGAAAAGTTTATAAAAATAAACTGCATCGAACTGGTTTACGTACGAAACGAGATAAGGGAAAGACGACCCTATGAACTCGCGCATTTTTTCTTTAGCTTCCTCTCTGGAAATTTTATTGTCCATGAGAGTCGGGAGAATATTGTCTCTCACCCAGTCGCTTACTTCACCGTTGTTCTCTAGTTCCAAATAAAGCTCCTCGCCGGTCGGCTTAACCATCCCGACTGATAATATCTCGCCTTTATACGGATTGAGATCGGAAAACTCCGTGTCAAAAAATATTATGTTGTCCGAGTATGGTTTATGCATTAAAAAACAGGAAAAGGATATGATTTACCGTCCATTTTATATTTTGATCTTTGCATTTTGGATTTTCGTGGTGCGTCCTGTAGGATTTGAACCTACGACCCCTTCGGTGTAAACGAAGTGCTCTGCCGCTGAGCTAAGGACGCGTGTTTCGGGGATTGCTGTACTCTATGGTAGTCGCTCGTCCATTTTATATTTTGATCTTTGCATTTTGGATTTTCGTGGTGCGCCTACTTGGACTTGAACCAAGGACCCCGCGATTATAAGTCGCGTGCTCTAACCAGCTGAGCTATAGGCGCCTGTTAAGCTACATATTAACCAAATAAGGAAAAAATTCAAAACCAGCTATTGCCGTTTCAAGCATGAGTATTGTCGATCTCGGGATTTATCCGATTTACCTTACGCCTCTATCGGCGAAAGATCGAGATCTTTGATAAGGGCATAGAATTCATCTCCCTCAAGAGTCTCTTTTTCTAAGAGTGTTTTTGCAACTTTATTCAGAGCCTCCTTATAAGACGCGACAACTTTTTGAGCCGTCTTATGCGCCTTGTTTAAGAATCCGGCGACTGCCTCGTCAATTTTCTCGGCTGTAGCTTCTGAGTAATTCCTTTCAGTGGTTATCTCTTTGCCTAAAAAGAGCAGTTCTTCGGTTTTGCCGAAAGTTATCGGCCCAAGGTCGCTCATGCCGAATCTGGTTACTATAAGCCTCGCTAGACTCGAAGCCTCTTTTAGGTCGTTGCTCGCACCGGTCGTTATGTCTTTAAAAGTTTCCTCCTCGGCGGCGTATCCGCCCATCATCACCGCAAGCTCGGCAAGGAACTGCGACTTTGTTTTCAGCCTGTTTTCTTCGGTCGGAAGTTTTATCGTATATCCTCCGGCCATGCCGCGGGATACTATCGAAACTTTATGGACCGGATCGGAATCCTTAAGTCCCGCGGCCACAAGCGCGTGACCGGCTTCGTGAAAAGCCGTTATCTCGCGTTCTTTGCCGGAGATGATGCGGCTTTTTCTTGCGGGGCCTAGAAGAACCTTTTCGATGGAATCGTACAGGTTCTGTTGGGCTATGGTTGTTTTTCCCAGCTGGACGGCGAGTATTGCCGCTTCGTTTACCAGGTTGGCCAGGTCTGCGCCGGAAAATCCGGGCGTTCTTACGGCAACCTTCCTGAAATCGATATCGGCATCAAGCGGCTTGCCTTTAGCGTGAAGTTTTATTATCGCCTCGCGCTCGCTTATATCCGGAAAATCCAAAGTTATTCTCCTATCGAACCTGCCGGGTCTTAAAAGAGCGGGATCAAGAATATCCGGCCTGTTTGTTGCGGCCAGAACTATAACCTGCGTGTTGCGGTCGAATCCGTCCATCTCGACTAGTATTTGGTTTAATGTCTGTTCCCGCTCATCATGCCCTCCGCCGACGCCGGCTCCTCTTTCTCGGCCAACGGCATCTATCTCATCAATGAAAAGAATGGCGGGGGAGGCGCGCTTTGCCGTAGCAAAGGCATCCCTGGTTCTCGCGGCGCCGACCCCGACAAACATCTCTACGAATTCGGAAGCTGAAATGTGGAAGAACGGAACATTCGCTTCGCCGGCGACAGCCCTCGCGAGCATGGTCTTTCCGGAACCCGGAGGGCCTATTAAAAGAACTCCGCGCGGGATCTTTGCTCCGATATCGAGATATTTCTTCGGATTCTTTAGAAAATCGACAATCTCATACATCTCTTCTTTAACCTCTTTTAGTCCGGCTACATCAGCGAAAGTTATCTTGTCTTTAAAGCTGGTAAACAACCGCAGGTTTGCGCGTCCGAAGTTAAAAGCCTGATTAACTCCCTGTCTTGCCTGACGCATGATGTAATAGAAAATAAGTATCATTATTACCGTCGGCAAAAGAATCGGAAGAACTATATTTATCCAAAAATTAGAAGCGGCGGCGGATGAAACCGTTATGCTGACCCTAGACAGCTCGTCCGGCGTGACGCCATAGTTTTTAAGCGTCTCCACTATGCCCGATTCAGCTTCTTTTTGGCTGACATAGGACTGGCCATTGGTTCCGGCAACATTTAAACTGTTGCCGTTTACTTGTATGCTTTTTACCTGTCCGTTTTCGATATCGCTCGCAAGCTCCGACAGGCTTATCTGTTTCGCCGGCGCAGGTGTCTGATAAAAAAGCGACGCCGCGAGAACCAACCCGAAGATTATGAGCAACGTTATTAATATGTTTTTTGCAAAACCTTTCATGTGTATTAGGGGTTAGTAGCGGCAACTAATAGCTAATGGACGATGAGCCGTAATAGGGCGTGTTTCCTTGCATGCAACCTTTAGCTGCCAGTTGATAATCGCTCGCAACTCGCCGGTGTGGCTAGAAAGTCATTTTGCCAATTTAAGTATAATCCTTTTGACATCCGGTTTCACGGATGAAATTAGGAAGTTATAGCTCTTGCCGAGTTCGAGGTTCTTTTTAAGTTCCTCGAGACTCCCGAATTCGGAAACGTGAATGAGCCCGGAAATCTGCGGGTCGAGTTTTACGAAAGCGCCGAACGGAGTCATGCGATAAATAGTCCCGTTCACGGTCTCGCCTTCCTTATATTTATCAGCAACCTTGTCCCATGGGTTCTCCTCCAGGCTTTTTATAGACAATGAGACCCGGCCGTCCTTTATCTCCAGGATGCTGGCCTTTACCATATCTCCTACTTTTATGATTTCTTTCGGGTTTTCGATGATGCTGTGGCTGAGCTCGCTTATATAAATAAGCCCCTCTATGCTCGGATCGTCGGCAAAGCGGACAAAGGCGCCAAAGTTGGCGACGCCCGAAACAATGCA
>JAKCBB010000039.1 GCA_021839365.1 bacterium
TAACCACCCGGCCCGCGAGATGTGGGACACGTTTTGGATTAAAAAGAAGGGAGGGTCGAAAAGATCCGGCGGAAAAAATCTTTTGCGGACCCACACCTCTCCGATGCAGGTTAAATACATGGAAACGCATACTCCGCCGTTTCAGATAATCGTTCCCGGAAGGGTATTCAGATACGAAGCTACGGACGCGTCGCATGAGACCAATTTTCATCAGGTTGAAGGCTTGATGGTCGGCAAAGATATTAGCGTGGCTAATTTTAAATATGTCATTGGGCAGTTTTTGAAAAAAATGTTCGGTCCGGAAACGGAGTTCCGTTTCAGGCCGAGTTATTTTCCGTTTACCGAGCCAAGCCTAGAGGTTGATATAAGGCTGACCGGCGGAAAAAATAACGGCAAAGAAAACGAAAGCCTGCGCGCGATAGCCGAAAGCAGAAAATCCGAATGGCTGGAGGTTATGGGGGCGGGCATGATTAACCAGAAAGTTTTTGAAGCCGCGCATTATAATCCTGGGGACTGGCAGGGATTCGCCTTCGGAATGGGACTGGAGCGTTTGGCTATGCTGAAATATAAGATACCGGACATCCGTTTGTTTTACTCGGATGACTTAAGGTTCATCAACCAGTTTTAATTTTTTCCATGAAATTCAGCTATTCGCTTATAAAAGAATTCGTTCCGGAACTTCCTTCAAAAAAAAGGCTTATTGAAGAGCTTAATCTGAAGTCGTTCGAAGCCGAGGATATCGGCGGAGACGCGCTGGATATTTCTTTGCCGGCGAACCGTTATTCCGATGCCGCCTCGCATTGGGGAATCGCAAAGGAAGTTTCGGCTATTTTCGGACTGAGAATAAAGACTGTCAAAGGAGTGGAGAAAGCGGTTAATCTTCCGGAAAAAAAAGGATTCATCTCCGTAAAAGTCGAGCGCGCTGATTTGTGTCCGAGATATAAAGCCGCGCTCCTTTTCTTAGAGGAAAAATCTTCCTCTCCGGTATGGATGAAAAACCGGCTTATCGCCTGCGGCCTGCGCCCGATAAATTTAATAGTGGATATTATGAATTACGCGATGCTTGAAACCGGCCAGCCTCTGCACGCTTTTGATTACGACAAGCTCGCGGGAGAGAAGAAAAAAGCTATTATAGTCCGCGCGGCCGGCAGGGGAGAAAAAATGGAAACACTAGACGGGAAAATCCTAGTTCTTACAAACGAAGATCTCGTGATAGCGGACCATTTGTCGGTATTGGCTGTCGCCGGAATTAAAGGCGGAAAAAGAGCGGAGATAGACGGCTTCACGAAGAAGATAGTAATCGAGTCGGCTGATTTCAACTCGACCGCTATCTATAAGACGACGAGAAGGTTGAATCTGATTACGGACGCCTCTTTGAGATTCTCAAGAAATCTCAGTCCGGAACTTGCGGAGTATGGTTTGAATAGGGCCGTAATCCTTCTCGAAGAACTTGCGGGAGTAAAATTTATCGATTCCGCTGAATCTTATCCAAAGCCGGAGAGCGGGGAAATAATAGGGTTCAGCACCGGAAAACTGAACTCTCTTTTGGGGACGGAGATAAGCAAAAATGAGTCTGTTTCCATCCTTAAAAAACTTGGCATGGGCATACTGCCTCCGCGGCCCGGCAAGAAATTTGATTTTTTAGTCCGTCCGCCGGCGGTCCGCATGGACATAGGAACATTCGAAGACTTAGCGGAAGAGGTCGGAAGAATTTATGGGTATGATAGAATTAAGGAGAAAGCTCCTGTTATTGCCATAAAGCCGGGCGAACTCGACGATTCCGTTTCTGCCAAGAAAAAATGCAGGGATATTCTTGTCAATCTTGGATTCAGCGAGATATATTCCTACTCGTTTTTCAGTAAGCCGTTCTCGAAATGGATATGGTCTTCTTCTCCGAAAGAAAAAGAGCTGCTGGAGATACAGAATCCGATCGCCGAGGATAAAAAATATCTTCGAGGCGAGCTTTTAAGCGGCATCATTAAGGCTCTGGACCATAATTCCCGCAATCTCGCTGAAGCGCGCGTTTTCGAAATAGGAAGAATATTTAACGCGGATGGAGAAAAAATCCGCATAGCTATGGGCATAAACTCCAGGAACTCCTCTGTAGCGGCAGTTAAGGGAGCTGTTGATAAGCTTTTGCGCGGATTCGGAATAACCGACATATTTTTCAGGCCCAATGAAGCCGGGTCTGTTCTCGTGGAATCGGATCATAATGTTATCGGGCAGATCGTTCCCGGGGGAAATGATCGCCGCTCGGTTGCCGAGCTGGATTTGGAAGAAATTGTTAAATTTTCATCCGAAGAGTTCGAATATAAACCTCTGCCGCGGTATCCGTCGATAGTGAGAGACCTTTCGCTGGAATTTGATAACGACGTTCAAGTCGGAGACGTCCTTGAAGCCGTTAATCGGGCCAAAACACGATATCTCTGGGATGTTGATATAGCGGATTATTATGACGCCCGGCACATAACGTTAAGGTTGGTTTTCCAGGCCGACGATCGCACCCTTAAAGATTCTGAGGCTGACGCCGAACTTAGCGCGGTATTAAACGAGTTAAAAAACATCTTTGCTTTAAATGTGAGATGAGAAACATCTTTCGACTAGCTTCGCTTGCCCGAAATAAAGCGGTCAATCGCGATTCTTTCACTCTCATAGAACTCATAATCACGATATCGATTATCGGAATACTGGCCGCGACGGTCGTAGTAGTGGTTAATCCCGCGCAGCTCCTGGAGCAGGGGAGGGATGGTAGGCGTATTAGCGATTTAAACTCCATTAACCAGGCGATTTCGACCTACGTCTACCAGGGTCCGGGACTTTCCGGTTTAGGATCCTCTGACACGGTTTACGTTTCTCTTCCAGACACTACCTCAACCTGCTCTAATTTAAATCTGCCTACACTTCCTGGGGGATGGAGTTATCATTGCGTTACCCAGCAGAATTTATTCCATGTCGACGGCACCGGCTGGATGCCGGTTAACCTTACCCAGCTGCCCGGCGGATCCCCGCTTTCTCATCTTTCGGTTGATCCAACTAATTCCCCCTCGACCGGCGAATACTACACCTATGTTACTAACCAGTCTTCTTATGAGCTTACTGCGGAGATGGAGGCAAATAAAAACCGTGGTCTCGGAACCGTCGCCGGAGACGACGGCGGTGAAAACGCTTTTATGTATGAAATTGGAAGCGCGCTAAACATAACAGACCCGACAGCGCTTAACCGCGGACAAGGAGTAACCATTAACGGAGTTAAGATACATGTTATCGCCGAAGGAGACAACGCGCCCGCCGCCAACGGAGGAAGTGGGCCGAATACGCACGGCATATTTGACTCGAACTGGAATCAGATATTCGGTTCAAGCAGGTCCTACAACGTATCAGTGTTCGACGCGTCCTCTAACCAGGTAACAGCGAGCACAAACTATGATGTTTACGGAAACCCGAGCGTAGCGAATCCGGCAATGGTTAATGAAATCAATTCCGCGTCAGGATCGGATGTATTGTTCATCTACACGTTTGACGAACCGCAGAACAATAGGATGGGTTACGATCTGGGAACGACAATGTATTCCCTGGGAGCAAGTTCGGGCATCTTCGGATCTCCGAATTTCAAATGGCGATCTGCTTACATACTTATAGCCCAACCGGGCAAAGGCGTATACATCGAAGAGTACAAAGGAGATGTTGATAGCGACCCCAATGCCTGGATATCTCTTTGACGGATTATTAACGGTTTGAGTCCGTGGTTACATCTCTCGCGTTCGCACAATTCACATCTGTTTTTATTATCTATATAATCTAACCATGTTACGCAGGATAACAGGACCCGTCCTCGGAAGAGTCCGTCGTCTTTCTCTCACCGGCTCCGTAGGCAAGCTAAAGGAAAAAGACTCCTTCACCCTCATAGAACTCCTCAT
>JAKCBB010000040.1 GCA_021839365.1 bacterium
CCCTTCCCTGGGCGAGGAGTTGTTGGGGGTTGAGGATCAGGACGACGACGGCGGCGAGGATCCCTATTATGGCTATCACTATGAGGAGTTCTATCAACGTGAACGAGCTTCGCTCGTTTGCCTTATCCTTCATTTTTCGGATAAGGGGGAGGGAGTTTTCCTTTCTTCCTGCGTCATAGGAGCCCATGATACGTTTCAGTTTAACAGAGGATGACGCGGTTGTCATTACAAACAACGGAGGATATTCGGGGGTTGCTGGATCCTGAACGACGCAACACAAATCCTTTGCCCGCGGACTCGGGATTGACAGTTTATTTTGTGCTTTGATGTTTTGAAATTAGAATTTTCATCACCCATTTCTGCTTATATTAAGCAGTATCCCCGACATAGTCATGAACGCCGCCAAACTGCTTCCTCCGTAGCTTATAAACGGCAAAGGAACTCCGGTTAGCGGAATCAGTCCGGAAGTCGCTCCGATATGGACGAAAACCTGCGCGCCGATTACCGAAGCAAAACCAACAAGAGTCAGTTTGCCAAACGAATCGTGCGCTTCTTTCGCTAAAATAAAGCACCGCAGAACATAAAAAAGATAGGCTGTTATAAGTATTATCGCTCCGATAAATCCAAACTCCTCCGCTATGACGGCAAAGATTGCGTCATTTATCCTGGCCGGAAGGTATTTTTTAATCTGAGACTGGCCGTAACCGACGCCGAAAAATCCCCCGCTGCCTATGGTTATGAGAGATTGGTTAATCTGGTACGCCGACCCGGCCGTGTTGTGGTTCGGGTGGAGAAAAGTCAAAACGCGCTCCATGCGGTATGGAGTTATGAGTACCGCCAAAGCTAAAACAGCGGCAGCGGCGATGCCCATATATACGAGATATTTTGCCTTTACTCCTCCGACAAAATAAACCGCCGCGGCGCCTACCCAAAGAAAAATAGTCGCGCTTGTCGAGTGCTGCAGAAGTAAAACGAGAGAAATGAATCCGACCACGGAAACGAAAGGTATAACCCCTTCCTCCAATCCTTTCCTGTCTTTCTTGCCGCTTGAGAGCCAAGACGCGAGATAGAGAACCAGAGTGATTTTTATAAATTCCGTAGGCTGAAATTCCAATCCTCCCAGCCTAAGCCACCTTTCTGCTCCCCCGGAATTAACCCCCAAAGGAGTGAAAAGCGCGAGTATCATAATCACGTTTATGAGAAGCAGGAGCGGGGGCGCTTTTTTCAAAATCCTGTACGGCGCGTACAAGGCAACCGCCATTCCTATAAGGCCAAGACTTAAGCCGAACAGAACCTGGTGTTCAAGATAATAATAGGGATTATTGAATTGCAGTTTACCGAGATCGGAAGATGCGGAAGACAACGCTATTAATCCGAAAATCACCAAAAGGATGGTAATAACCAGAATTATGTAGTCGACTTGTTTTCTTCCAACCATACAAAATGTTTCTTAATTATAACAGGTTGGATGTTTGGTTTACCACCCGTGTCTTAACGGGGTACCTCCGATTAACCCGCCGACAATACTATAAGTAGTTTTGAAATTATCCTTGTCGATAATCACAAGGTCGGCGGCATACCCTTCTTTAACCACTCCCCTGTTTTTTATATTCAAAAATTTCGCCGGCGCGGAAGAAACCGATTTAACCGCATCTTCGATCGGCAATGAATGGGATTCGACCGCAGCTTCCACAGCCCTCGTAAATGAATTTTTTTCCGCCTGCTTATCCATAATCAACCCCGCGAACCGCGAATCGGAATATCCCGACACGAAAATATTCCTGTCGTTTATGTGTTTTAAAAGAATTTCCTCATTGGCCGACTGGTAAAGAAATGAAAATTTTAGCCTGCACGTCTTAATGATTTTTATAATGGTATCCGCAGCCGGAAGCCCGTACATCTCGGAAAGCTCTTTAATCGTCTTCCCTCTTAAAATTTCATGGTTTGGAGAGGAAAGAACCAAAGCTTTTTCCGGATCTATCCATAAGAGTTCCTGTTTGACTTTTTCCGCAACATCTTCTTCTGAAAGAGCCTTATAAGCGCTTTCCCTGCTTCTATCTTTTGTAATCCAGGAAGGAAGTATCTCGAGAGCCTCATATATCACGCCGGGATAAGGTTTAACGGAAAATCTGACATTGCCGGACGCAGAAGATATTACTTCCTCAAAAACGCGTTCGTGACCGACGAGCGGCCAAAAGTCGGTCACCAGAATTTTTGTTTTGTTATGTTTCCCGCTGAAATCTCCTATTATTTTTTTTATTCTTTCCGCGCCGTTTTTGACGTCAATAGACAACGAAACGAAACCGTGGTGTTTGTTAACCAGATCGGTTATCGTTTTAATTTCTCCCCTTCCGGCGGCGGATACATAGGACGCGTTGATCGACACCCCGAAAGCTCCCTCTTTGAGCGCGTTATCTATCACCTTGCCCGCTACTTTTATCTCGTTTCTGGTCAACTCCCTGTTTTCCTCTCCGGTTACCGCCTCCTTAACGGTCTCATATCCGGCAAGGCTTCCGAAATTCACCCCGAGATTAAATCGCCGGAGCGATTTGAAAAACTCTTCCATACTATGCCAATCGGTGTTGGCTATAGCGGCATCCGGCCATCTCTTTATTAATGAGTCAAGCCGGCCATAAATAAGCGGCGCTAGAGATATGCCGCCGTTTCCTCCAATAACAGTGCCTATTCCCTGTTCTTTAAGCCTGCTTTGTTCCGGATCTACAAGAATGTCCAGATACCTATCAGACGTCGCCGCCGGATCGACAAAAGCCGGAATCAGGTAATTCCCCAAGCCGTCGATGGATTTTTCGGTCTGTTTGCTTTTTAAGTTGCCTATAGCCGATATTTTTTCCTGCTGTATTAATATGTCCCCTTTATAGGGCTTCTTACCGGAACCATCCACTATTTGCACATTTTTAATAAGCAAACTCATGGAAATTTTGTTTTTTTTAACGCAAATAAATCGTGCTTAGAAAATATAAAACCAATCCAAGGCCGGTGCAAACCAGCGATATTATCCAAAAACGCATAGTAATCTGCGACTCCGGCCAGCCCAGAGCTTCAAAATGATGATGAATGGGAGCGGAAAGAAAAATCTTCCGCTTAAAAACCTTCTTGCTGAAAATCTGTATAAGAACAGAGAAAGATTCGATAACAAGAATTACGCCGAAAAACGGTAAAAAGAAAACGCTGTTGGTAAGCATCGTAACTACTCCCAGCGTTATCCCTAAAGCCATTGATCCGGTATCTCCCATGAAAAACTTTGCCGGGTTGATGTTGTTCCATAGAAAAGCCAAAGTAGCTCCGGAAATCGCTCCGGTTAAAGCCGACAAATCATATAACCCGCGACTGAAAGCTATAACCGACAACGCCCCAAAAGCGAACAAAGAAACCCCTCCCAGCAACCCATCCAATCCGTCTGTCTCGTTGGCGGAAAACGCGCTGGCGAACACTACAAAAATAAACAATGGTATATACCACCAACCGATGTGGTAATACCCCATAAAAGGCACATATAAGGTGTTCCACTGTAATTTAACCGCGAACCACCACGCCCCTATAATAGAGATAAGCAAGTACATCAGGATTTTCTGTCTTACCGCAAGTCCGCCGCCGTTGGGACCTTTATGCATAACGCCCAAAATATCATCCACCAGCCCGAGGCCGGCCGCTATGATAAGCGCCGCAAGAGGAAGGTAGGTTTCGGAGCGGTTTATAAAACTAAGATACTTCCAGAATCCGTCAAAGAAAGATC
>JAKCBB010000011.1 GCA_021839365.1 bacterium
CCGGACTGTATTGTCTGAAGGTTCTTTTTGAGACCGGGACCCTGGCTTATCGCCTGGTCGAGAGACGCGATCTGGTTTTCGATGGAGGTTGCCGTTGCGCTAGATCCCGAAACCACCGGAATCGGGAATACAAGAGCCAGGGACAACGCGACGAAACCCGAGAGAATCCTGCGCGGGACGTTCAACTTGGACACTTCCCTTCCTTGTTGGACTTACGCTAAGGGGCGGATATCCAATATATACTGACGGGAACCGATGGAATGTCAAGTTTTTGCCGAGAGACGGAGGTTGTGGAACGCCTGTCATGAAAAAGCGCGTTTCCTGCCGCATAGGTCCTTATTATAAATTTGAGGAAGTTGAATTTCGATAAGTTCATAGAACAACGCCGCCTTCCTTGGTGGGACTTGGTTTTGCTGTATACTTCTTTCAATGGATAAAGTTGAGGAGCTGGAGCGGCTCGAAAAAGAAATGAAATCGGATCCATCGCTTCCGCTAACGGAATCCAATCTCGTTTTCGGCGAGGGAAATCCGGACACAAAAGTTCTTTTTATAGGCGAAGCTCCGGGGTATCACGAGGACCAGCAGGGCAGGCCGTTTGTCGGCCAGGCGGGAAAACTCTTGGATAAGCTTATCGCTTCCGTAAGGTGGAAACGCGAAGACATATATATAACCAACATCGTCAAGCGCCGGCCGCCCAATAATCGCGATCCGTTCCCGGAAGAAATCGCCGCCTACGCCCCGTACCTGAAAAGACAAATCAATATAATCGACCCGAAAATAATAGCGACTCTCGGCCGCTTTTCCATGAATTATTTTCTTCCGGAAGCGAAGATATCCAAAGACCGCGGCAAGGCTTTTATACTAAAAGAAAAAATAATCTTTCCTCTTTATCATCCCGCCGCGGCTTTGCGCTCGACCTCCGTTGCTAACGAATTAGCCGCGGACTTCGCCAAACTTCCCGCCGTGGCGCGCGATTATGACAAGATAATTTACACCGCAAAGAAAAACAGCGCCGGACAAATTCCGGAACAGGAAGAAGAGAGCGGGCAAATTAATTTATTACCATAGTAACAGGACGCGGATTCTATATGAATCCCAAAAATACAACGAGCGGGCGTTCATTTGATTTTTAAGATCCGGCCTTTGAGCTTATGCTACCCGATCAGTTTTAAGTCCGCTTTCCTTCTTCTCAGAATCCTATCCTCCCTGTTGTCTCCCGCAATTACTTTAGCTATTTCCGCGCCGCTTAAGAATCTCGGCAGAATCACATAGTCCGCTCCGGACTCATAAAGCCGCTTGGCATCGGCCTCGCTTTCGGCGGAGACTATTATTTTTGCCGACGAGTTAAAGCGCCGCACGAAGCTGACCATCACCGCGTTGTCTTTCTCGTCCGGTACCGTAGAGATTATCAAAGACGCCTTGCTCATGTTCACCGCCTCGCGGACATCGCTGTCCGAAATATCTCCGTAAACCGCCTTTATTCCCTCGGCTAAAAGATTTTTCACCACTTCCGGATCGATGTCGACGACGACCAGGTTTTCCTTGCCGTCCTCCAAAGCTTCTAATATGCTTCGCCCCATCCTGTGCGCTCCGATAAGTATTACGTGTCCTTCCAATTCTTTCGTCCTCTGATCGTCCTCGCTGTTTTTCAGCTCGAATTTTTTAAGCACGCCCTCCAGGAAAGAATAAATAACGGAATCGAAAGTCATAAAGTATGACGATATGAATATGGTGATGACGGCGGACAAGGTTATTATGGAAAGCGTGTCTCCGCCTATCTCCCCCAGGGCCAACGCGAGCGAAGCGATAATTAGTCCGAACTCGGATACTTGTCCAAGCGACAGGCCGGCGTAAAAAGAAGTCTTGGCGCGGTAGCCGGCTATGTTGGAAATGAAGAAAACCAGAATCGGCTTAAAAATTAAGACGAAGACGGATATCACAAGCGCTGGCCAGACGTAGTTCAAGCCATGGTAGTAAAACGCATCCGCGCCTAAGCCTACGAAGAAAAGTATTAGAAAGAAATCGCGCAAAGGGCGGAGTTCGGCTCTTATTTGCAGATGTTCTATCGAACCGGCAAGCGCAAGACCGGCGAGGAAACCGCCGACCTCTATCGAGAGTCCTAACCACGGCAGGCTCGCGATAAGGGCTATCCCCAGCCCCCAGGCCAGCCCGAAAAGATAAAGAAGCTCGCGGGACTTGCCCAAAAAATCCAAAACCTTCGGCATAATCCTGGAAGAAAGCAGAATCGCCGCCACGAAAACCGCGCCTTTTATAAAAGTAAGCGCCGCCGTCCAACCAAAACTCAGCCCGTTATTCAAATTCGGCGCGAGCATCAGGATGATTATCGCCACCAAGTCCTGCAAAAGAAGGACGCTCAGCGAAATTTTTCCATGCAAGCTGTTAAGCTCTTTTTTCTCCGAGTAGATTTTGACGACTACGATCGTGGAAGAAAATGTTACGGCCAAGGCTGTAAATATCGCCGCGTAGTTTGTAAATCCCAGCCACCCGGCCACGGCCAAAGCGGCGGCGAACGTCAACGCCATCTGAAGAAGGCCGATAAAAAACGCTCTCCACCCGACCTTAGAAAGAGACCGCAGATCCATTTCCAGGCCGACAATAAAAAGGAGAAGCGCTATTCCGATGCTCGCCAAGCTGTTTAATGTAGCCGGATTGAACGATTCGGCATAGCCGAAATAACCGATAATAAGCCCGGCCGCGATAAACCCGGTAATAGTTGGCTGCTTCAGGAAACTTACTAAAAACGCGCAAAATGCGGCTAATATGACTGCGGCGGCTATTCCGACAAAAAGACTCATAAATCCTTAACTTAACTTTAAGGTAAATAAGCTGAGTTGAATAGGCCCGGAGACTGTTTTTATCCGGCCGCGTTCTCTTTGTCTTCTCGTACTATACGGCGCGGATCCGAAGTTCTCGCTGTTCCGAATTTAACCTATTGCTGTCCATAAACGCGTGCCCTCGGTGAGACTCGAAGTCGTCTTGCGTCCGCTAACGGGCGCAGACTCCCGCGAACCACTCGGTTCGCGTATTCCTCCACAGGGAACCTGCCGGTTCCTTGGCACCTTCCCGGTTCGAGTCGTCATGCGGATAAAAAAACAACAAAGAGCACGCCCTGCGGCATGCTTCTTGTTGTTTTAGTGCCCTCGGTGAGACTCGAACTCACAAGTTCCGGCTTCGGAGGCCGGCGTTCTATCCAATTGAACTACGAGGACTGCGACGGTAGAACTTGTTTTAGAGTATCTTTCCTGGCCGCGGCGGTCAATCTACGGACCGACCGCAGAACGATCGTGTTGCAGTCGATCAGCGGTAAACCAAGGAATAAATAATCCCGCCGGTAAAAATAACCAACAGCAGATAGACCGCGAAACCGTATAGCTTATTCCATGATTCCACGCCCCTTCTGGCTTTTATCCAAAGAACAGTCATTAGTATTCCTTCTATGGAAAGAAAAACTCCCCCGATTATGTTTACCAGATAAAGAAAATCCTTAAAACCGAGGATGTAAAGAAGAAGCGGAACAACGGCGACCACAGAAGCTCCGATATACGGCTTTTGTTTAACATCGAATATTATAGTCTGGTGTATGTTCTTGCCGATAACCGCGTATGAGGTAAGTATGGCCAGAATACCGAGTACGCCGACGCTCCAAACTATGCCCTGCGGAAGCGCCGCGGCCAATCCGGATATAGAGCTTCCGGTTATATGAGGAGCGGTCAACTCTATGGCTCCCACGATAAAAAGAGCATATAAGACCACGGGCACGATGACACCCAAAATTATCGCCGGTTTTATCAAGTTAAGCTTATTGTCATCTCTAAAATATCGCACCAATGGCGGTATTGCCGTCCTGCCCCACATCGCGAAAAGCATCGCTCCGTAAGGAAGAAAAATATATTGCGGATTTATTGCCGGAGTCGCCGCAAGGCCGGACCAGTTTGATAGGCCGTAACCGAAAATCACAAAGATAATGGCCGCGATGCTCAGCGTTCCCAAAACTTCCGCAAGCGCGAGCTTTCCTGTTTCCCAAAAAATCACCAGCGTTCCCAAAAGCCAGATTATAAGAAAGGCTGTCCCGCCATAATTCGCCGGCATGAAAAGCAATAAAAACTTTTCTCCCAAGACAAGGTAGGCCGTAAGCGTTAAAAGCAATCCTATCGGGCTAACTAAAGTCGCGGTCCATTCTGAAAATTTGCCTAGATATATTTTGGAAAAACCGACCAGCCTGTGATCTCCCGGAGTTATCTCCACGACCTGCGCGTACATTATGTGAGACACCGTGACCAACACGGTAAAAGTTATTATATAAATCGCGCCGATAACCCACCCGGCGCGATAAATGACATAAGGAAGCGCAAAAACTCCGGCGCCTATTACCGAACCGGACAACAACCCAACTCCTAAAATCAACTTTTTAAGCATAAACAAAAATCCAAAATTAACGCGCGCCGTGCATTTTGATTTTTGATTTTTCTACAATACTCTTCTCTCGCTATCCGCTTTGTATTTCTCTATCACCACCAAAAGATTTTCTACCATCTCCTTGGGATCCTTGGCGTAAATAATTTTCCCGGCCATCTCTTCGGCGCGATGCGATTTCTCGATAAGCATCTTAATCACCTCGTCGGTCCCCCACTCGCCTTCCATAATCCCGATCGGTTTTCTGTCTTCAAAGGCGATAGTAAACTCGTTTATCGTTCCCATGCGTCCGCATCCCTCTATGACCGCGTCCGCGGTTCTGGTAAGCAGCAGATTTCTTCCCGAATATCCCGCGCCGGTATAGATAATCAAATCGTGGTAGGCAATCGGCAGTTTATAAACCTCGATGTGTTCTTTTTCCGTGGAAGCCGGAGAAATGCCAACGACTATCCCGCCGGCTAGTTTTGCCCCTTTCGCCGCCCAAAACGGGAAGCCGGTTGTAGCGCCGTCCACAAGGACCGCGCCATGTTCGGCTATTTCTCTTCCTAAACCCTCGGCGACGACGAAGGAACTGTCTCCGCAATAAGTCGTGTCCGCCGCGCCGGAGATGCAGATCTTTACCTTGGGAAAGTGTTTCTTTTCTATCCCGTCAGCCGCGTTCATTTCTTGCATGCTTTGTATTATATATGCAGTTTTCCGTTTTACGCCAACTCAACCTCGTATCCCGGAGCCGGCACGCAGGCGTCTATCGCCATCTCGTCTCTTATCTTGCCGGCCAGGATTCTGCTCGCGTCCTCGTCTCCCTGGACAACGAACACGCGTTTTAGAGATCCGGCCGCCGGAGACAGCCACCTCAGGAGGCGCGCCTGGTCGGCGTGGGCGGAATACCCTCCTATTTCGACCTTCTTGCAGCGCACGGGAATTTCCTGGTCATAAACGCGCACGCTTTCCGCTCCATCCAGTATTCTTCTTCCGAGTGAACCTTTCGCCTGGTATCCGACAAAAAGAATCGCGTTTTTCGGATCGGAAAGATAAAGTTGTTCATGCCGCACTATCCGTCCGCCGTGGGACATACCCGACCCGGCGATTATTATTTTCGGCGCCGGTACATCGGCGATTTTTTTCGACTCCTCGCTCGTCAAAGTAACCTTGAGGCCCGGAAAATTAAAGAGAGAATCTCCTTTTTTAACCAAAGTCTCGACTGACGGATTAAACCAATCCTCGTACCATTTGTAGACTGCCGTAAGCTTTATCGCCAAAGGACTATCCATGAAAACAGGCACGGGCGGTATCCTTTTGTTTCTAGTGAGTTCATCGATCGTGAAAAGAATTTCCTGCGCGCGCTCCATTGCAAATGCCGGGATCATCAATACTCCTCCGTCGCGCACTGTTTCTTCTATGGCATCCTCGAGAATGCTTCTGCTTTCCTCCGCGTGTTCATGCAAACGATCTCCGTAGGCGGATTCGATAAGAGCGTAATCCGCGTCGGGAACGATAAGCTCGCCTTCCTTAATAAGCGGCGGGTTCACATTCCCCAAATCTCCCGAAAAGACGGTTTTCCTCCCGTCCGCCGCAACCTCGTAAGAGCACGATCCAAGAATATGCCCGGCATCATGCGCTTTTATTTTTATGTTCCCTATCGAAATCTCGTCTCCGTAATTTATCGTTTTCCAGATGGATATTACTCCGTCCACGTCGTTCTTTGAATAAAGCGGCGGCTGGTCTTCTCTCTTCGCTTCCCTGAAGAGAATATCCTCAGAATCCAAAAGGAGCTCTTTGGCAAAATCCCTGGTCGGCGCGGTGGAATAAACCGGCCCGCGGTACCCTTCCTTATACAGCTTAGGCAAGCGGCCGGTATGGTCTATGTGCGCGTGCGTCACGAAAACCGCCTTTATCGCGTTTACGTCAAAATCAAACTTCTCAAAATTGTGTTTTTCAGAGTAATGGCCGCCCTGGACCAGCCCGCAGTCCACGAGCACCTGGTTATCGCCGGAAGTAATTAAATAATTCGATCCGGTAACTTCTCCGGCTCCTCCTAAAAATTTTATCTTCATAACTACAGAATACTCTTTGGGCGTTCTCCGGGCAATCCAAAAATTACTTAGCGGAGATCTGCCGTATCGCCTCTTCGGCGATTTTTTTATCCGACCATGGGATATTAATCCCCTTGGCCTTGTGCAGGAACGGCTCCGATCCCTTGCCGGTTACGACAACGCCGTCTCCCGGTTTGGCAAGGGAAATGGCCTTCTTGATCGCCTGCGCGCGGTCTAATATCTTTTCGTATTGTCCGGTTATCCCTCTGGATTTTAATCCTCCTTCAATCTCATTTAATATCTTCAGCGGGTCTTCATCATAAGGGTCTTCGTCCGTAAGGATGACATACCCGCAGTGTTCAGCCGCGATTTTCCCCATTTCCGGCCGCTTCCACTTGTCGCGTCCTCCGCCGGCCGATCCTAGAACGCAAATAAGCCTCCCGCCTTTTTTGATCATCCCTGATACGGTTTCATAAACCGCCTTCAGCGAATCAGGAGTATGGGCATAATCCACCACTGCGACAAACGGCTCCCTGCTTACAAACTCCATCCTCCCGCTCAATCCGCCGAAATTTCGCAGCGCATTTTTAATAACCTTCTCCTCTACGCCGATGTTCCGCAACACCGCCTCGGCCGCTCCGGCATTTATTTTATTAAAATCGCCCGCCAGGCTCGTTTTTATCGCGCTTTTTTCAAATTCGACTATTTTATTGCGCCCGGCCGCTTTCGCAAAATCAACCGCGTATTTATCATCCTTGTTAACAAAAAAGGTTTTGCTCTTTCCGTTTTTTTGATTGCCTACATAGCGAAAAAAAGAAAGTTTGGCCTGTTTATAGTTTTCGAATCCTCCGTGCGATTCCAGATGTTCCGGTTGCAGATTAAGAAACACCGCTTCGTCGAAGTCGATAAACTCATGCCTGTGCTGAACAACTCCTTGCGAAGTAACTTCTACCAGCGCGTACCCGCATCCCTCTTTGACTGCGCGGTTCATTATCTTCTGTATAAGGCCGCGGCCCGGCATGGTATTTCCGGTTTTATTCACTTCGGAGCTGTCGCCGACCTTAATCCTCACGGAAGAAATGAGCGCCGTTTTCCTGCCCGCCGCCTCGAGCCCCGCGTTTATAAGCTCCAGCGTTGTTGATTTTCCCTTCGTGCCAGTAACCCCTATGACGAATAATTTCCGCGACGGATTAAGGTTGATTAATGAAGACGCGTAAGCGGATAACCAGTGATAGATATTTAATAGTTTGGACATAATTAATTCGTATTTTCAATTTCGCGACGGAGTTCGCGGCAATTATTTTATTTTCTTCAAGGCGTCTTTCAGCCTCTCTCCGATCTTGGTAAATTTCGGGTCTATTTTTTCTATAGCTTCCCTTATCGCGGCCCGCCTATAGCCTAAAGCAGAAAGCGCCTCTTTAATCTCCTCGTCCGCGCCTTCTTCTTCCAATCCGAGCGAAGCGTTCTTTTTCGAAGTTCTAATCTTGTCTTTCAGATCCAAAACTATCCTCATCGCCGTCTTCTTGCCGACGCCCTGCGCTTTCTCTATGATATCGGGTCTGCCTTGGGCGATGGCGGCAGCCAGCTTGCCCGTAGCGGAGGAGCTTAAAATATTCAGGGCCATCCGCGGTCCCACGCCGCTCACCGACAGCAAGAGCTCGAATAAGCCAAGCTCCTCCTCCGTAAGAAACCCGAAAAGCTCCGGCGTCTCCTCGCGATTAGCGTGCAGGTAAGTATATAAATGAACGGCTCCGCCGGTTTTAGAAACCTGCCTCAGGTATCTTTTGGGAACGAATACCGTAAAGTATACGCCGTTTACGTCAATCTCTATCTTCCCCTCCATGTTCCGAACGATCTTTCCGGATAATCCGCTAATCATTTGGTTATATTGTATCCTAGAGCCGTTCCTTTGCCTATAAGGCGGCGCCCCGGTAGAATGGCGGACATGCGCATTTTCTCTACAAAAATAAGCGAGAAGAAAATTAGAGATATAGAAATAAAAAAACCGGAAAACCAGAGAAAAAGTAAAAAAATATTATTGAAAAAATGTTAAATAATGAATGAAATGCGTGACGCAAGTTTTCATATGGCTGATCTCGGCGGCGAGTTTCCGTGTCTGCTTTCCGCCCGCGACAAAAAAACAGCGAACAGCTTCTTTTGTCAGCGAAAATATGCATGAACCTTTTTAAAAAAGCATTGAACGCCACAAAAAACCGCGGGCGGCGGCAGGAAATTTCCATAAGAAAAGATCTCGCAGAAGAAGTTGTCAATGGAGACATTACAAATACATCTTAACCAAGGAAGGAGTTGAAGCATATCCTTAATCCTTTTGCCTCGGGGTTAGCAAAAGAAAGACGGAGCCAATTGCCCTTGCCTGTCTCCGTTAAACGTGTTTAAATATTGGCATGCCGAAAATCAAATCCGCCAAGAAGGCGTTGCGCCAAAGCGTAAGGAGAAGAAAGCGTAACCTCGAATCGAGAAAGAAGACTCGTGTTGCCATTAAGGCTTATAAAAATCTCTTAAAGGAAAATAAGAAAGAGGAGGCAGGCAAATCGATCTCCGGCGTCTATAAAGCCCTGGACAAAGCGGCTAAAAGAGGGGTTATAAAGAAAAACACGGCGAGCCGCCTCAAGTCTCGTCTGGTTCGCAAGCTGAAATAATCTGGTCTTCCCAAGCAAGCGCTACAGCAAGAGATCTAACAGAGCCTCTTCGTATTCCATTCCTCCGCTTTTAACGGACAGGTCATACGCCGCCATTTTCTTAAGAACGGCCCCTTTGGCGCCGTAACTTAAAGAATTAAACACGTAAGCCGGATCGTCCTTCCTCCCGTCCACGAGATATTCTAAAGACAAAATTTTTCTTTTCAAATCGTTTCCGTATTGGATGCCGTTCACTAAGGCGAAAAACTCCGGCATCTTGTTGATTTCCATACCCTTACCGCCGAGAGCCAGGACTTCTATGTCCGTAGCAATTCCCCATAGATCGCCGTCCCACTTTGCCTTAAGCTCCGCGGCGGAATCTTTATCGAGATCCGCGCCGCGCTCTTTGGATTCTTTTTTAATAAAAGCATCCAGCTCTTTATCGTCCGGCTCCCCGAATTCCTGACTGGATTGCGCCTCGTCTATCAGAAATTTATATGGAGCCGGGGGCTTACTCGGCTCGTTCAAAACGATAACCGCGTCCTCGTCTTTCGCAATCTCCGACTTTAGAAAGGTCTTGAGCTGCTTGTCATCGGCCGCGAACACGTTGGTCGCCACCGCCAGCCTCTTCGGAGAAAAAAGCGTGCGGCTTCGGCAAAAATCCATAAGCTCCGCGGCGGAATCTTTATCGAGCATATCAAACCTTTCCTGTCCTAAATTCCCGTTTTTCTTCTCGAACTGCGCTAGTATCTCGTGGAGTTTTTTTTGCCTCGAATACGAATTTGGACCGTAAAGCAAGATTATCATTATTCTTACTTATTTCCCATTATTATTGAGAGAAGCTCTAATAAACTCCGTGAAAAGCGGATGGGGACTAAACGGGTTGGATTTCAACTCCGGATGAAACTGCGTAGCCAGGAAAAACGGATGGGATTTTTTAGGAAGTTCCATAATTTCCATAAGTCTTCCGTCAGGTGATTCCCCCGAAAATACCACTCCCGCCTTTTGGAGTTCGCTTATATATTCCGGATTAACTTCATACCTGTGCCTGTGCCTCTCGCTTATACCGTTCCTTTTATACGCTCCGTAAGCAATAGTGTTTTTCTGCAACACGGCCGGATAGGCTCCCAACCTCATCGTCCCGCCCATGTCTTTTTTAGCAAGATTGGCCTTTTGCTCCGGCAATATGTCTATCACTGGATGTTTTGTGCCTTTATTGACTTCGGTTGTGTTCGCGTCCTTGAATCCCAGTTTGTGGCGGCTTATTTCTATAAGCGCCAGCTGCATCCCGTAACACAAACCGAAAAACGGAACTTTCTGTTCCCTGCAATATTTTATCGCCTTTATCTTCCCCTCAACGCCGCGCGAACCGAATCCTCCGGGAACTATTATCCCGTCATACTTTTTAAGATCGCCGAGACTTTCAGCATCTATCCATTCTATGATAGGCTTGGCGCCCAGCGAATAAGCGGAATGTTTTACCGCCTCGATAACCGAAATGTACGAATCCGCGAGCACAAAACCGCCGCTCCCGAAATACTTTCCGACTATTCCCACCTTCACCGTCTTCTCTGCCAAGCGCGTTTTGGCGCCCAACTTGCGGAATTTTTTCAAATCTTTCGTGCGCGGCCGCAGCCCGAATTTTTTAAGCAGCCTCCCGCTTATATTGTCCTTCTCGAAATTAACCGGAATATCGTAAATGCTTTCTACATCCGGCGCGGAGATAACATCCTCTTCCGCTATGTTGCAATTGAAAGAAATTTTTTCCCTGCGCTTCTGATCGACCGGAACACTCGCCCGCGCGATTATGATGTCCGGCTGCACGCCGCCGGCATTTAATGTCCTCACCGCGTACTGCGTCGGCTTCGTCTTAAGTTCGCTGTCCTTGCTTAAGAACGGAAGATAGCTCACAAGAGCGAGAACCACGTCTTTGGGATTCTTCAGTTTGAGCATGCGGACCGCCTCTAAAAAAAGAATGTTTTGATACTCTCCGACGGTTCCGCCTATCTCGATTATCGCTATCTCCGCTCCGGCAAGCTTCGCCGCGCGGTTTATCCTGTCTATAACCTCAAGCGGGATATGCGGGACAACCTCCACGCATTTCCCGTCGTAATACAATTGCCTTTCTTTGTTAATGACCGTCTGATAAACGCTTCCGGTCGTCATATAATTAGCCCCGCTCAAACTTACTCCGATAAACCTTTCATAATTCCCGAGATCCTGATCGCACTCCGTGCCGTCGTCAAGCACGAACACCTCTCCATGCTCCGTGGGATTCATCGTTCCCGCATCAACGTTTACATAAGGATCTATCTTCAGCGCCGTTACCTTGAACCCTCTTGCCTGCAGGATGGCTCCTATGGAGGCCGCGGCCACGCCTTTTCCTACGCCGGACATAACTCCGCCGACAACAAACACGTACTTCATGTTTCTAGTTTATCCAAAACTTCACGAATCCAAAACGGGCGCCAAAAACGCCGATTAAATAAAGCCTGGTAAGGCACCCTAACCAGATTTACTTCTGACACTCCGGGCAGAAAGAAGCAGTCCGTCCGGAAACCTTGGCTTTGGCGATAATCGAGCCGCATCGGACGCACGGGCGCGAGGCCAACCCGTAAACCAGCCTCCTCTCGCCGTATTTCCCCTTGCGCCCTCCGGTATCGCGGAAATCGGAAAAAGAGGTCCCGCGCAGCCGCACGGCTTTCTTTAATATAGAGCACATCGCGGAATAAATAGACCTGATCTCTTCGTCTTTTAAAACAGGAGCTTTCCGGAGCGGATTTATTTTCGAGAGCCACAAAATCTCGTCTGAATAAATATTTCCTATCCCGGCCACGGCCGACTGATCCATCAGGACCGCTTTAATCGGCTTGTTTTTACTGGAGATTATTTTTTGAAAAGCCGGCTCGGTCAATTTGGGGGACAGGGCATCGGGCCCGAGCTTGTTAAGCTCGTTAAGTTTTTCCACGCGCGCCGCTTTGCCGAAAATAATCTTTGAAAACTTACGCGCATCCGACAAGCCAAGCATCTCCCCGTCGCCGAGCGTAAAGATCAGGTGGATATACGAATTGGTTTTTTCGCTAAGCGGACCGTTTTTTAATACTGGTTCCGGTTTTTTTCTTCCGGCAATTACCCACTTTCCTATCAAAAAATGACCGGTCATGCGCGGATGCACAAGAAGGAGAAGATCTTCTTTTCCTTTTGAAAGGTAAACCAGGATGTTTTTGCCGCGGCGATCTACTGTTTTGATCGTCGCGCCACGAATGTCCCTGAAATCCGGCAGATTTTTTCCGGGCAGATCCGACCAGACCGAACATATCTTTTTGCCTATAATCGAACGGCGGAGGTCGTCGACCATCGTAGAAACTTCCGGCAGCTCTGGCATCTAAAGAAGGTTAACCGTTTCTCTTGGCGGTATCAAATTGAAGTCCAGAGGAAGAGTGAAATAAAAATTCGTCCCCCTTCCCAAAATCGAGTCTGCCCAGACGTGTCCGCCGTGCCTTTCGATTATTCCTTTGGTCATATACAACCCCAATCCGGTTCCCTCGGTTTCCTTGCTCATCGCGTTCTCGGCGCGGAAAAACTTAGTAAACAGCTTCTTTAAGGCCTCCGGCGGGATGCCTATTCCCGTATCGCTCACCGTTATCATAACGTATGGCCTGTTTGTCTGTCTCTCCACTTTAACCGTAATGCTGCCGTTTGGCGTATTGTACTTTATCGCGTTATCAACCAGGTTGGATAGGGCCAAGCCAAGCCTGTCGGGATCTATCCTCACAGGCACGGAATCCAAACCGCCCCTGTCAAAATACAGGTTTACGCCGTAAGCTCCAGCCACAGGAAGAAGATTGCTTAATTGGGTGTTTATAAAGGAGATAAGATTAACATCCTGGAAGGCATATCCGAGCGCTCCGCTCTCCATCTTGGAAACGCTCAAAAGATCGTCCACCGTTTTTAAAAGCTTTCCCGAAACCTGCAACGCGGTCTTCGCAAGGTCTTTTGCGCTACCGCCCGCCTCAGGGTCAGAAGCTATGCTTTCCAAAGACCAGTTTAATCTGGTAAGCGGGGTGCGCAGCTGGTGCGCGGTAACAGTGACGAATTCCGACTCGGTTTTAGCCAGTCTTATCTCCGAAGTCCTGTCGCGGATTATCTTAACAAACCCCGTTATCCTCCCCGAGGCGTCCACGAGCCGGTCCGTGGTAACCCTTAAATCCATCATCGGGTCGGTAAAGGAAACATCGATAATCTGCGGATACTGTCCGGCTTCCGATTTCCATACGACAAGCGGAGCAAGCGAAGGGAAAAGGGTCTGCGCGATAAGCCTCCACTTCGATTCCGCCGCCAATTCCGGTCCGACAATTTTCCCTATTACATCCTTTTTGTCCACGCGGAATATGGTCTCCGCGGCCGGATTCAAAATAAGCACTCTGAAATTTTCGTCATAAAACACAACCCCGTCTTTAAGATTGGAAATTATATTTTCCATTCGCTTTGAAGAAGCTCCGGCTTCCACGTCCAGCCTCGTGGAATAAACACTATTAACGAGAACGGCTATCCATATAAGAAGGGTTACTATGAACACCAGCGCGTCTGACAGCTTGGATATAACTAAAAGAAGCGATATGCCGAGCAGTATGAGCGTCGCCCAGGCAACCCTCATTCCGGGAAGGCCAGCATATCTAGCAACAACCTTTAAATATTTATTATTCATTATAAGTTATATAAGTATAAACGATTTTCAAGAGCCGCCTAAATAGCACCTGCCCGGGAATACAGACTTGAGAAGCCGAGTTTCCTGAAATATTCTTGCAGTTTTTCTTTATCGATATTCAAACGCAAGTCTTCCAGACTTTCTTTTATAGGAATATCCCGGACGAGAAGCGCTATCCTCTTAGACATTAAAGCGCGCTCTTCGTTGCCTTTTATTTTATCCGCCGCCTTGGAATCGGTTATCCCTATTTCCCTAAACTCCTTGATCAGATTCTCAACCGAACCGTATTTTTCTATAAGCCCTGCCGCCGTCTTCGGTCCTATTCCGGAGACGCCCGGAATATTGTCCGAAACGTCGCCGACCAAACCCTTATAGTCCGCGACTTTCTCCGGCGGAACTCCGAGCTTTTCCCTAACCTTGGCGCTGTCATAAACGACAGAGCTGGTTATTCCTTTAAGCGGCGCCTCGACGCGGATTTTCCCGTCTTCAACCATCTGCAGCATATCCTTGTCGCCGGAGAAAATTATTATCTCGATGCCTTTTTCTTTTTTAAATTTTTCGGCCAGAGACGCCATGAGGTCGTCCGCCTCGTATCCGGGCTTCTCGAAAGCGGTTATTCCGAATTTCTGAAACAGGTTCCGCGCCTCGATAATCTGACCGACCAAATCCTTCTCGGCCGGAGGCCTGGTCGCTTTGTACTCCGCGTATTCCTCCTCTCTTTTTGTCGGCTCGGGCCTGTCAAAACCGGCCGCGATATATTCCGGGCGCCGTTCCTTGATGATTTTAATAAGCATGCTTGAAAGGCCGTAAAGCGCTCCCGCCGGTTCGCCGTCTTTCGCAGTAAGCGGGGGCAGGGCATGATAAGCGCGGTGGATCAGGGAATTGGCGTCTATAAGAAGCAGTGTTTTCATTGCTTTATCGTTAGCGTTCTTTCGTTCTCGCCCTTCCCGTGTTTAAAAAACAAATCTATTTTATCTTTCGGTAAAATATCTTTTACTCTCTCTGCCCACTCAATGGCGATAATATTATTTTTGTCGGAGACGAGCTCTCCGAACCCCAAAGACAACAGATCTTCCGAGGACTTAAGTCTGTAAGCGTCTATATGATAAAACCTTTCCTGCGGAAAGCCTTTGTCGTGCATGTTGAATCCGCGCATTATCAAAAAGGTCGGGCTAGATAATTTGGATTTTACGCCCAATTTCCTGGCTAAAAACTTTATGAACGTCGTCTTGCCGGATCCCAAATCTCCGGTAAGCGCCAAAACCACGGCGCCATCCCGCGATTCGCGCCGCGAGACGAGGCCAGCGACCTCCTCGGCCGCCTTTTTGGTTTCTTTAAGATTGCGCAGTTTTAATTCCGCCATTTCTCACGCATCAAGTGTTCGACCGCCGCCTCTTCCAAAACCCTTCCCGTCGGCGTTCTTTTAAGAAATCCGAGTTTCATAAGATACGGTTCGTAAACTTCCTCGATTGTCGCCTGTTCCTCGCCGCTTGCCGCGGTGAGCGTCCGTATTCCCACGGGTCCCTTGCCGAATTTAAACGCGATTAGTTCCAGAAGCTTCCGCTCCACCGGCTCCAGTCCGATCTCATCTATTTCCATGAGGCTTAAAACGGTTTTTGCGGCTTCTCCGTCGATCGATTTCAGATTTTTCACGACTGTGTAATCTCGCGCGCGCTTTAAAAGCCTGTTTGCCGTGCGCGGAGTAAATCTTGA
Source organism: bacterium (assembly GCA_021839365.1). GTDB lineage: Bacteria > Patescibacteriota > Minisyncoccia > UBA6257 > Colwellbacteraceae > JACWAO01. The sequence continues at coordinate 15,528 of JAKCBB010000011.1, forward strand.
GGCTCTGGCTAGAATACTAAGGCCGTCTTCGTTTGCCTTCACGCCCAATATTTTTGCCGAACGCCTCAGGATCTCCGCTATCTCATCCTCGTTATAGAACTCCAAATGGAATATTGCTCCGAATCTCGAACGCAAAGGAGAAGAAAGCATGTCAAAGCGCGTGGTGGCCGCAATTAAAGTAAACGGAGGGAGATCAATGGAAACGGCATGCGCGCCCGTTCCCTTTCCTATAACTATATGCAGTTTCCGGCTTTCCATTGCCGGATACAAAACCTCCTCGGCCGCCGGATTCAATCTGTGCGCCTCGTCTATAAAAAGAACCTCGCCTTCTTCGAGACTGCTTAAAAGCGCGGCAAGATCGCCGGATTTTTCTATCGATGATCCGGTGATAATCCGAAGCGGAGCAGCGGTTTCTCTGGCTACCAGCGTGGCTAAAGTAGTCTTCCCCAATCCAGCCTGACCGTAAAATAAAAGGTGGTCAACCGCCTCATTCCTTATCTTGGCGGCCTCGATTATCATCCTCAGGTTTTCCTTTGTCTTTATTTGTCCTATATACTCCTCCCACTTCGCCGGCCGGAGTATGGAATCGATGTTTCTATCCTCATTTCCTTTCTTCACGCCTTTAGATTAACACAAAAACCGCACAAAAAAAGGCCGTTTGCTAGGCCTTGACAAACAACTGGTTATATGTTACCTTAATACCGCTGAAAGCATAAGTCTGCGGGTTATGGAAGCGTCCTTAGCTCAGGATGGTTTGGCTCCGGCTGAGCCACTCCTCGGGGCGATTCCTAACTTCTTCCTACGGAAGATCCAACCTAAATAGCCCGCAGGCTTATGCTTTTTTATTTTTTTTAAAAACTAATTGTTCCAAACAATCGGTCCTGTAATTCTTTCAACTTCTTCCAGTGTAGTCTCTCCTTGTAATACTTTCAATACGCCATCCGCTTGCAACGTCACCATCCCCGCTTCTTTGGCTGTTCTTTCTATCTCCGATTCAGCCGCGCTCGAGTTTATAAGCTCTTCGAACCCGTCCGTAACTTCAAAAAATTCAAATATGCCCGCTCTTCCCTTATATCCGCCCTCACACTCGCTACAGCTGGAAGAAGAATAAACTTTTATTGCACCAAGGTCCGGTTTTTTAACTCTTTCGGGGAGGGATTTTAAAAAATCAGAAATATTTTTCTTTTCTTCGTCGCTTAAAACCCTCTCTTTTTTGCATTTCGGGCAAAGTTTCCTCACTAGTCTCTGTGCTATAACCAAGTCCAACGCAGGCCCGATGATCTTCGGATTTATGCCGAGATCAATGAGCCTCGGTATGGCTCCGGAGGCATTATTGGTGTGCAACGTGGAAAATACCAGGTGTCCGGTAAGCGAAGCGTGCAGACTGGTCTCGGCCGTGTCCTTGTCTCTTATCTCACCCACCATGATTACGTCCGGGTCCTGGCGGAGTACTGATTTTAATCCGTTATCAAAATCATAATTTCCATCCTTGCTTACCTGCGTTTGCTCCACTCCGGAAAGGCGGTATTCTATGGGATCTTCTATGGTTATTATCTTAAGAGAGGGATCTTGAACCTCCTTTAAGAATGCGTAGAGCGTTGTTGTCTTTCCGCTTCCCGTCGGTCCGGTAACGAGAATCATTCCATTGGGTTTCTTAGATCGGAA
>JAKCBB010000012.1 GCA_021839365.1 bacterium
AGCATCTGGTAATACTCCCCTTTCCGGCCCCGGACGGCCGGAGAGAGTATGAGAATATTCTTTCCGGAACCGTCTTCCCTGGCCAGAGCTGCGGCGGCGTCGACAATCTGGTCGTTGGTCAATCTCCGTATTTCCCGTCCGCAGATGGGACAATACGGAACGCCTACACGCGCGAAAAGAACGCGAAGATAATCGTAAATCTCGGTAATTGTAGCCACGGTAGAACGCGGATTCGAGGAGTGCGCTTTCTGGTCTATGGAAATAGCCGGAGACAAACCCTCTATCTCGTCCATGTCCGGCTTATCCATTCTCTCCAAAAATTGCCTGGCGTAAGCCGAAAGCGATTCTATATATCTCCTCTGGCCTTCGGCAAAAATAGTATCAAAAGCCAAACTGGACTTTCCGGAACCAGACGGGCCGGTAAAAACAATCATTTTGTCGCGAGGGATTTCCAAATCGATATTTTTAAGATTATGTTCCCTTGCTCCTTTTATTTTTATCTTGGTTTGCATGGTTTTTTTCTTGAAACACGGACTGCGGATCTTAAATCGCGTTATACGGGACGCGAAAGGCGGCGCGGCGATTGGCGTCCGGCTTACGATGCGCGATTCACGTTTTGCTTTTTACGGCGAATTTCTTCGACCTCAGCTCTTTGACTTCATCCCTCAAAACCGCCGCCAGTTCGAAATCCAGATCCTTGGCCGCCTGTTTCATCTCTTTTTCTTTATCCCTGATAAGCTCCTCGACGGCCTGTCTCGATTTGACTACCGGCTTCATTTCCAGCGACAGAATCTTCTCCGACGGCAAAATGTCTTTCACCTCCTTTTCGATGGTTTTAGGCGTAATGTGGTGCTCCTTGTTATATTCCAGTTGCAACCGGCGGCGGCGCTCCGTTTCGCCGACCGCGCGCTTAATGGAACCGGTAATCTCGTCCGCATACATCAAGACCTCCCCGTTAATATTCCTTGCCGCGCGGCCGATAGTCTGGATAAGCGAGGTTTCGCTCCGCAGAAATCCTTCTTTATCGGCATCAAGTATCGCGACGAGCGACACTTCCGGCAGGTCCAACCCCTCCCTTAAAAGGTTTACCCCGACAAGAACATCGAACTCCCCCTTTCTCAGCTTGGTGAGTATTTTTATGCGCTCCAGCGTTTTGACGTCGCTGTGGAGATAGCTTACTTTAATCTTTTTCTTCTCGCCAAGATACTCGCTTAAATCTTCCGCCATTTTTTTGGTCAAGGTGGTTACCAAAACTCTTTCTTTCTTCGCCACGCGTTCTTCGATGCGGGGAATAAGGTCGTCGATCTGTCCGGTTGCCGGGCGGATGGTTACCTTGGGATCAACCAAACCCGTAGGACGGATTATCTGCTCGACCACCCGTTTACTCAGGGAGCGCTCATACGGACCCGGAGTAGCCGAGGTAAAAATCACCTGTCCGATTCTCTCCTCGAACTCACGGAATCTTAAAGGCCTGTTGTCCGCAGCCGAGGGAAGCCTGAAGCCGTATTCGATAAGAGTTTCTTTTCTCGCCTTGTCTCCTTCGTACATTCCGTTCAACTGGGGAACGGTTATGTGCGATTCGTCTATAACCGTAAGAAAATCATCCGGAAAATAATCCAGAAGAGTCGCCGGAGGCTCGCCTGCCTTGCGGCCGGAAAGATGCCGCGAGTAGTTTTCTATTCCATGGCAATATCCGATCTCGCGCATCATAGCAACGTCATTCTTGGTCCTCCTTTCCAATCTTTCCGCTTCCAGATATTTTCCTTCTTTCTCGAAATATTCAAGTCTTTCTTTAAGTTCGGCCATAATATCTTTAACGGCCTTCTCGCGCTCTTCTTTTCCGGTCAGAAAATGTTTAGCCGGGGAGATGAATATTTCCTCGGTTCTCGGGGTTTTGCCGACCTGCCAGCCCTTGATGGGATCAATGATAAAAATATCGGTAATCATATCGTCAACCACGCGAAGATTGTAAATGACTTCCTCATTTACCGGCATTATCTCCCAATTATCTCCGCGTAAACGGAAACTGCCGCGCTTCAAATCGGAAGTCGTCCGGCCGAAATGTATCTCGACAAGCTTCCTTACCATCTCTTTTCTCGAAAGCCTGTCGCCGACCTTAAAATGCAGCAGGTTGGCCTTATATGTCTCCGGCGCCCCTAGGCCGTAGATGCAGGAAACGGAAGCCACGATTATCGTGTCGCGGCGGGTTAAAAGCGCCGTTGTAGCCGCGTGGCGCAAACGGTCTATCTCGTCATTAATCATCGCCTCCTTGTCGATATAGGTGTCGCTCAGCGGCATATACGCCTCCGGCTGGTAATAGTCGTAATAGGAAACAAAGTAATGGACGGCGTTATTGGGAAATAGGTCCCTGAACTCATTGCAAAGCTGGGCGGCTAGCGTTTTGTTGTGGGCTATGACCAAAGTCGGCCGGTCGACTCCGGCAATGACGTTCGCCACCGTAAAAGTTTTTCCGGACCCGGTTACGCCTAAAAGGGTTTGTTTATCAAACCCCCTGTTAAGTCCGTCAACCAACTTATCTATAGCCTGGGGCTGATCCCCGGCCGGTTTATTTTTGCTTATCAGCTCAAAGCCCATCAATGCGCCAAAACACCCCCCGTTTTTCTTCCTTTAGGGGGTCTAGCACCAGCCATGATACAATAGCTCCCCGCCACCGGTCAATCTTTCATAGGTCCTCTGCGCCATAAATACCAAATTCCCGCTCCCTAGAATAAGGGTAAAAGGAGTTTTTCGTCCTTTAAGGCGATGTCCGAAGTTTACTCAAGAGCTGAACGCAGTTCGCGGAGGATTTCTTCAGGAAGTTTCTCGCCCGGTTTGGTTGTTCCGGGGTACTTCCAAGCAGAGATTATCTTGATAGTTTTTTGTTTAAGTCCGAGTTGCTCGATGATTTCCTTTTCCTTGGCGGTTTTGGAACGAGCGGATTTCGGCTTTGACTCCTGAGCCATAATCCATATCTCATAAGGATTTTTAGCGGTTCCTCCGGACTGCATCATCGCTACGGTATTTTCAGCTATTCCCTCTTCGATGCGCTTGGGATAATTAAGAACGCGCTTAACGCGGCTTTCGGAAAGCTTGTAATACCTTATCTTTTTTTTGGCGTGAGCCGTCCAGTAGATTTGCATATCGGAACGCTAAAAAAGAAGTTTCCGAATATTCGAACTCATTCCCCAAGAGAAAGTCCTTCTTTTTTAATGAAATTCTGAATATCGCTCACCGTACTCATAAGCTGGGCCGGAAAGATTATGGTCGAATTCTTTTCCGCGCCTATTTCAGCCATTGTCTGCAGATTGCGCAGTTGAAGCGCGAGCGGGTGTTTCATCATAATGTCCGCGGTATCCGCCAGTTTTTGGGCGGATAAATATTCTCCTTCCGCAGCTATGATTTTCGCCCTCTTTTCTCTTTCCGCCTCGGCCTGCTTGGCTATAGCTCTTTGCATATCGTCTGGAAGCTGAATGTCTTTTATCTCCACCGCGCTCACGACAACTCCCCACTGCTCAGTAAACGCATCCAGTATTTTTGTTATTTCCGCATTGATAACATCCCGTTCGGAAAGTATTTCGTCAAGCTGGAATTTTCCGACAACGTTTCTCAGAGACGTCTGCGCAATCTGATCTATAGCCTCGCGGACATTCTGTATCGCCACAATGCTTTTGACCGGATCTACTATCCGATAATAAGAAACTGCCGAAACATCAACAGAAACATTGTCTTTGGTGATTATCTTCTGAGGCGGCACCGGAAGAGTTACCGTGCGCAAATCCACATTTCTCAGTGTTTCTATAAACGGAATTATCCAGGTAAGTCCGGGGTTTCTTATACCGACGATTTTTCCAAACCTGAAAACCACTCCTTTTTGGTATTGCTGAATTATGCGAATGCCGAAAAATAGTATTAAAAGGACGATTATTATAGCCGTTGTCATACCATGAGTATGAATCCAATCTCAGCTTTCTGCAACTTTTACCAGAGAGGGTCTTGGTTTTACGTTCTCGTATAATCTGACAGCGGAATATCCCAAGAAAGTAATCGTGGTTATGAAGAAACTCACCGGATAAGGGAGGTAAAAGGATATAAAAAGGCCTATCCAAGTTGCGAGCAGGGCTATTATAGCTGTTATAATAATTCCCTGCGCCGGCCGGCGACTAAGACGCTGGGCTGTCGCCGCGGGCGTTACCATGAGGGCGAAAATCAGAAGCACTCCGACAACCTGTACCGCGATGGAAGTCGCGACAGCGACAAGAATCATAAATATTATCCCAAACCAGAATATGGATATTCCCCTGGCTTCCGCAACATCCTCGCTTAGCGAGGAGAATAGGAGCGGCCGGTAAATAACCGCCATAGCCGCAATCAAAGCCATAGACACTATTAAAGTAACTAAAACATCGGAAGCGCTTATTCCAAGTATCTCCCCGAAAAGAATCGAGTACGCCTCGGTAGCATACCCGGTATAAAGGCTGATAAACAAAACACCCAATCCCAGCATAAAAGCCAGAACTATTCCTATCTGCGTATCTCTGTTAACGATTTTTCGTCCCAGGGTAGATATGGCGATTCCTCCACTCGTAGTAAACGTCAGTAAGCCTATAATCGGGTTTAATCCGGCAAGAACGGCTCCGGCGGCTCCGGCGAATCCTATATGCGAAAGCGCGTGCGCGGCAAAAGCCGATTTCCTTAAAACCACAAAATAGCCGACTATTCCCGCGACAATAGCGACTATCGTCCCGGCTTCAAATGCATGCCGCATGAAAGCATACTGCAGCATAACACGCAAGTCGCTTATTATATTCCAAGTGAAGTTAACGCTATTCATGGTGATGGTGGTGTTTGTGGCTATCAAGCTCCGCGTGGCCTAGTCTTCCGTGATGGTGTTCCGACTCGTCTATGCCGATAATCGCGACCCGTCCGTGGGAATCTTTCAAAACCTCGACCGGCGTGTCGTACAGGCTCATAAGGGTCTCTGAAGTTAAAATTTCCGACGGTGCTCCGGTAGCTACCCGTCCATTAGCAATATAAACAATGCGGTCCAAAACGGGCAGAAGCGGATTTATATTATGAGCAATAAGCAGGGCCGTAATTCTCCTTGAACGCACAACTTCGTTTATAAGCCGCACAAATTCGGTTTCTCTTTTTATATCAAGGTTAGCAAGCGGCTCATCTAACAATAAAAGATCGGGGTTTCCTATCAAGGCCTCGGCTAAAAAAACTCTTTGCAGCTCTCCTCCGGAAAGAACTCCCAAAGGCTTGTGCGCAAGTTTTTCCGCACCGACGCTTTCCAGGGATTCAATCGCCTCTTTCATGCCGCTTCCCGCAATACCAGTTCCGAATCTGGTACCTACTAAACCCATGCGCACAAACTCAACGGCGTCTATTCCCGTTTCGCTATCCACATTATGTTTTTGCGGAACATATCCGATGCGTTTATTACCGCGCGCAGGGATTTTATTAAAGATTTTAATTTCTCCCTCTAAAGGCCTGGATAATCCAAGAAGAAGTTTAAACAGCGTAGTTTTACCAGAACCATTAGGACCCAGGACCGCGACAAATTCACCGTTTCCGACGGAAAATTCCGCGTCGCGCCAAACAATCCTGTCGGCGTATCCCGCTGTTAACTTATTTACCCCTATAACGTTTTTCATGTGTGTTTATTTACCTGTCTTACTTGCCAAAAGCGCGTTTTCTAATTCCGTAATTTCCATATTCATCCACCCCTCAAACGACATGTTCTGCGGTTGAACGATTTCGGTTATGCCGACTATCGGGATGCCTTCCTGCGCGGCAAGCTGCCTTATGGCGTCCGTAAGCGGAGTTATCGTCTGTTCATTATACACCAGAACAGCCGGTTTCTTGTTCTTTAATTGATTTTGAAACTGGACAATGCTTTGGGCCGGGGGGTCGTTTCCTTCAGCAACAGCCTGCATGAACGCCGGCGGCGAGATCAAATCCAAACCGGAAGCGTCTGCCAGGTAAGCAAAGACATCTTCTGTTGCCGCAACCTCGGTTCCGCTAAATCGCTGCTTTATGGAAGCAATTCTCGCTTGGTATTCGGACATTGCGCTTTCTAAGCTTTGATATTGTTTCCCATAATACTGTTTTTCGGCGGGATCCATATTTATCAAGTCATTCTCTATCTCCGCAGATACTCGGTTTACATATTCAGGGCTATACCAGAAGTGAGGATTGTCACCATTTTTCTTTCCCAAGAAGTCGGCAATATTTAATACCGTCCTATTTGGATTCGGATTGGCTTTTAAAAGCTTTTCCGCCCAGCTGTCATACCCCGCGCCGTTTATAATCACATAATCGGCGGCGGCAAAATCCCTTGCTGTGGCGGTATTGCTCTCGTATTCATGCGGATCGGCATTCGGATCGGAAACGACACTGGTAACGCTCACCCTGTCTCCGCCTATTTGAGACGCAATGCTCCCCCAAAAATTTTCCGCCGCTACTATCCGGAGCTTGTTCGTTGACGCGGGAGCGTTCGGACGGCTTTCTCCGCTGGTAAGCGCAAATACAGCGCCTGCCACGGTTACTGCCATAACTAAAACTAAAACATACAGATTTCTTGTGCTCATTTTTACCTGTTCTGTTTAGCGCATTTGGAGCATATTCCGAAAATTTCCAAAGAGTGCGTGTCCGCTTTTTTAAATATATTCGAGTTTTTTAGCGCGTTTTTCACTATCTTTTCGCATAGTTTATCGGAGAAAGATTCTATGGCTCCACAATCCGAACAAACAAAGTGGTGGTGGTGGGTTTCCACAAATTCGTAATAGCGGGCGTTTCCTCTTTGTAGATCAACTTTTCTCAGGATACCGGAGGAAACAAGGGCTTCGAGCGCCCTATAAAGCGTCACTTCGTCTACCTTGTTTCGTCCGAGCTTTTTACTTATCTCCGCGACGGTTATCGGCCCCTTCTCGTTTATAAGTACTTCCAAAATGCAGGTGCGTCCTTTAGTCGCCTTGTATCCTGATTTGTTCAGGATATGTCTCGGGTCTAAGTCCGCGCTTTTTGCCATAATCGGATGTAATGATACCATAAACGCAAGTTAGTTGCAATAAATTATTAATAAAAAGACGTGAATTATGCGATTCAAAATCATTCAACCGCGATTGACAACTACAAACAGCTCGTTTTCTCTTATCATCCCCAAAAGCAGGCTTTGGAGAAACGGGTTAGCCAGCTGGGACTTATACTCCAGAATCGCGTTTTTCTTGATGGCTTCGGTATATGGAGATACTATAAATTTTCTCCAGTCCTCTCGTGATCCCATAAGACGCAATGGCGGCAGGATATAACTATTAGGATCATAGCTCTGCGGCAACGGAAAATGCGGATAATGGATAATGTAATAATAAATCGTTTTTCCCTTCCCTGCGGTTATTTTTTCTATGGTTTGGCCTATGATGCTGTGATCTTTATTGTAATCCTTGGGGTCCGGGGCAATGATTATATTCGGATTAACTTCGTTGACAATATTCTGCAGGTTTTTTTCAAAAGAAGCTTGAGGTATTTTAGAAAGCCCTCCGTCCGGATACCCTAAAAAGAATAAATGGCTTTCCGGAACGCCCAAAGTCCCCGTCGCCTTTATAAACTCACTGTATCTTGCGTATTCCAACCCTCTTCTATCGCCATTCGTAACCAGAGCTATCCAGACACTGGCGCCATTCTGTTCGGCGGTTGCCATATATCCTCCGGCGGCAAGGGTTTCATCGTCCGGATGCGGGGAAAAAACGAGTATTCTCTCGCGGGCTACGGGGTTTGGAACGCTGTTTAAAACATAGATCGCCGCCTGCGGAAGAGACTGGTAATACCAGGAATAATAAACCCAACCTATAGCGGCCGATATTATTCCCGCAACCAAAAGGGTTTTCGTTAAGCCGTATTTATCGAACAACCGTTTCATACACTTTAACCATTTGTTTCAGCGAGTTGGACAAATCATGCTCCGAAGCAAGCATTAACCCTCCTTGCCTGTACTGCTTCGCTTTTTCTTTGTCGCTTAAAACAGAAGCTATAGCCATACCCAAGGATTTTGGATTGCCGAATTTGAACAGTTTGCCATTCCTACCATTTTTAATAAGCTCCCTCAATCCTCCGGCATTAGCGGCCACAACCGGCACCCCAGAAGCCATAGCTTCAAGCGCGGCAATTCCATAGCTTTCTATGGAAGGCATCACAAAAACATCAGCCAGTCTATAGATTTCAACCATATCCTTGGAATCATGCGAGATATAACCTGTCCAAATTATACTTTTTTCGAGCTTAAGAGTTTTGCTTAATTCCTCATACTCTTTTCTCGATGATCCGTCTCCTATAAAGACAAAGTGCGAGTTTCTGTGCGCCAACAGAACGTGCGATACAGATTTTAATATCGTTTCGATTGATTTATCTTTATCCAGGCGTCCTACGTAAAGGATTATATTTTTGTTTTTCGGTATCCCGTATTTCTTCATGACATTCAAGTCGGATGGGCCAGGAAAAAATCTATCGAGCTCGACGCCGTTCGGCACAGTGTATACCTTCGGTAAAACGCCCCATTTTTTAATGGTTCTTGTAAGAGCGCCGGTCGGCGCCGTTACGGCGTCGCAGTCGTTATAAACGCGGACTATGTGGTCCAAAACCATTTTTTCAACTACTTTGTCCAGCGGACCCAAAAAACGCAAATAGGAGGAAGCGAACTCAAGGTACGAATGGCTGGTTATTATAACCGGTATGCCGAGTTTCTTAGCGGCGCGCAGGACGGTTACGCCTATTTCCGCAGGATCCTGAAGATGAATAATGTCGGGATGAAACCTTTCAATAATCCCCCTGATCGCGGTGAGGCCGAATGGAGCGACTATGCGCGAGTTGGAGCGAAATGGATTCGGCCAGGAAGGAAGATATTCGATGGTTATATTGTCAGTTAATTTTTTCTTTTCAGAAAATTCAGGAGAAGGAACTATAATCGATACCCGATGACCGTTTTTTGCGAGATACCGAACAAGCCTGTCTACAAAAATAGCCACTCCGGAAAAGGAGGGGTTTTTCGAAGAAGATCGGTACGATTCCGTCGCGAGCAGTATGCGCATATTGTTTCTTATATGATACGAAGTAGAAATTCAAAAATCAAAATACAAATCACTCAGACACGGCGCAGTCGCCCGCGGGCCTCAGCGTGGCTATAAATAAAAGAAAGGCCGGGATCCGGAAGGAACTCGGCCAAGGGCGGAATTTATCGTTCCGTACGCACGTATGTTGAGAAAACGCAAACTGTTATCACGCCAAGAGCGACACTTGGTCCGTAGTGCAATATTACCGTTTCTACCGCGTCGCCAGAGGAAACAAAAAGAGCGAGAACGGATCCGAGCAGGGCTAAGAATCCTCCTCCCCAGATAACTTCCAATTGTTCGTGCGGTGTCCATCCAAGCATAAAACCGGATAGCATGACAACAACAGCAAGAACGATTAAGAATGACGCCGCGAACGCCGCGAGAGACAGCATCGTATTTCACCTCCTTTAAGCGCAATACTGACGAACAGAAACAGTGTTGTAATAGCACTACGGCCCCGGCAAGTCAATACCTGAGAACCCTGAACATAAAAACCCAAACCCGGAAGGACTAAAGTTCAATAATCCGAATCGTTCTTTGCCGGCTGGTGAATTAGGACAAGTTTGAATCTTTATTATTATCCGTGTCTTATTTCGAGCACATCCCCGTCCTGAACTACATATTCCTTTCCCTCTAATCGAAGCCAGCCGTTCTGTTTGGCCTTAACCCAGCTGCCAGCCTCAAGGAGCTTCTGCCAGCTCATAACTTCAGCTCTTATAAATTTATGCTCGAAATCGGTGTGTATAACCCCGGCGGCCTGCGGAGCCTTTGTCCCTCTTTCTATGGTCCACGCTCTTGTCTCGTCTTCGCCGGTAGTAAAGAAGCTTATAAGTCCTAGGACCTCATACGCTTTCAATACCAGATCATTTACGTTGTCCGCGCTGTTCAGGTCGGAGCAAACATATTCCGATCCAATCTCTTTTATTCTAGCCAAAAGCTTTTCGTTCTCGCGTCCTTCAAAACCATTAAGCAAAAATATCTGCGGCTTAGCGGTAAGAAGCTGAAGCTCTTTTACGGCCTGGCTGTCCAGAACCTCTTCTGGCAGAGAATTAACCAGCTTGCCAGATTTTAACGCTTCGGCTATTATTTCGACGTTTTTTTCATCTTCCTTTTTCTTCTTATCTCCGGTCTTCGCTTCGCTATGAAGTTTTTCAAGCCTTTTTTCGGCTTTTTCTAAATCCTTAAAGATCAGTTCCAAATTTATGATCTCCAAATCACGCAAGGGATCAACAGAATTTTCAACATGAATAATTTCTCCTCCGCCAAAGCATCTTAAAACATGGCATATAACGTTTACTTCGCTTATATGCCCCAGAAACTGATTTCCCAACCCCTGTCCTTCATGCGCGCCTTTAACCAAACCGGCAATATCGTAAAATTCGACGACGGCCGGAATTTTTTTTGCCGACTTGCTCATTTCATTGAGTTTTTCCAGCCTTTCGTCGGGTACGGAAACAACTCCAACATTCGGGTCTATGGTGGCGAACGGATAATTAGCCACGTTGACTTCCTGCTTTGTCAGTACTCGAAATAAAGTCGACTTACCGACATTCGGCAGGCCGACTATGCCGATGGATAATTTCATATGGTTAGTATCTCCGCTCCTTTTTTATTAAGCAGGATCGTATGCTCGAAGTGCGCCACAACGCTTTTATCAGACGATTCATAACTATCATCCGGCAGAATGATTACCGCGTTGGTGCCGAGGCTCAGTATCGGCTCTATGGCTAAAAGCATGCCTTCTTTTAAGACCGTTCCGCTACCCGGATGGCCGAAATTGTAAATCATCGGGTCCTCATGAAGAGAGGCGCCTACTCCGTGTCCGCCGAGTTCTTCAAGAACATAAAATCCTCCGGCAGTAGCGACTCTTTCCACTGCGAATCCTATGTCTCCTACGGTTTTCCCGGGCCTCGCTGCTTTTATTCCGGCTTGAAGAGCCTTCTCGGTCAACCGTAAAAGATTCCTAACCCTGGGATCCGCGCTTCCTATTACGACTGTCGCGGCCGAGTCGGTGATTGCTCCGCGATAAGCGACTCCCAAATCTATTTTCAGCACATCTCCCGATTGCAGTCTGTAATCCGTAGGCCGACCATGAACCGCGATAGAATTTACGGAAGCGCATATCGCATACGGATAAGGAAAACGGGCTCCCTCCGGACGGTAACCCAGGAAGGCCGGAGTCGCACCGGCCTCGCTTATTAGCCTTCTTGCCAAGTCATCCAGATCCGATAGCTTGACACTTACCTTGGCGGCTGCTTTCAGTTTTTTTAAAACGCCGGCCAATATTTTTCCGGATTCACGAAAAGTTTTTATCTCCTCTTCTGTTTTAACAAGAGACATGGAAATTTTTTTAAATATATACGGTGCCTTTGCTTAGCCTGTTTCAGCTCGGAGCGGCAATAAACAACGACAAAGAAGATCTTAAGCCGCTTTTATTTTCCTGACCGCGGTTTGAAAGATCTTGTACGGCGGCGGAGCGGCATCAAGCGCTATAAACTTAAATCCCTCCTTTTTATAGCCGGCGAAAACCGGTTCGGTTTTTTCTTTATACTCTTTTAACCTTACTCCGATTATCTCCGGCTTGTCCAACCCTCTTTTCTCAAGTTTTCCAAGACAAATCGGACAAGTTGTATTCCCTTTTGGGAGATTAATGGGACTTGCCCCGCACACGGAACAGATCAGCCTTTCGGAGTTGCGCTTTATAGACTCTCCCGCGGACACTTTTAGGCCTATAAAAAGCAAGTTAGGCTTGCCAAAAAGTTTTTCCAGGAAAGGTATTAACCTTATCGCTTCTTCCTCGGTGCGCGGGGAACCGCTTAAAACAACGCCGTCTCCGTATCCCGCTATTCGCTTCAGGTCCTTGAAAACCATTCCGAGAACCATATAAGCCGGCAATAAGTCGCCGTGTAAAAACAATTTCTTCTCCTTTTTGCCGGAAACCGTGCGCAGATTATCTGGATTCTTTATATACTTCTCTATTCTTTGGCCCGTGTCGTAATGAACAAGATTAAACTTATCAGCAAGATATTTGGCCAGAGTTGTTTTTCCGGATCCCGGAGGACCGAAAACTATTATGGCTTTAGGATCGTTCATATTCGCGAACGGTAAGCTGCGAATCTATTTGCTTGGCCGTGTCGAGGGCCACAGCCACTACGATCAGCAAGGCGGTGCCGCCTATAGTAAGCGTTTTAAGGCCGGTAACAGCTTGTGTGGCTATAGGCAAGACAGCGATAACACCAAGGAAAAGAGCTCCAAAAAGCGTTATGCGATTCACTATCTTCGACAAGTAAGCGGTTGTCGGCTCCCCCGGCCGTATTCCAGGCAAAAATCCGCCGCTCCGCTGAAGGTTTTTGGAAATTTCCGACGGATCGAAAGTAACCGCCGTGTAAAAATAAGTGAAGATAAACACCAGAAGGAAGTAAATTATTCCATACAAAAGCTGGTTGTTGGTAAAACCGATAACCCAATTGGTTACGGCCGCTCCCCACTTAACGCTGAACGCCGATATGATCTGTCCGAAGAACTGCGGGAAAAGAAGAACGGAAATTGCAAAAATAATAGGTATGACTCCGGCTTGATTGACTCGGATCGGCAGATAGCTCGAAACTCCTCCGTAAACTTTATTGCCTCTTATCTGTTTGGCATAAGAAACAGTCAGTCTTCTTTCGGCTTCATTAACTATGACTACCGCCGCGACAACAATTATCGCCAGGAGCACGAAAGCCGCATACGGCATCAAGTCGCTAGAGGTGTAGGCCCGTAAAGCGTTAATAATGCCTCCCGGCAATCCCGCTACTATACCCGCAAAAATAAGAAGAGATACGCCGTTACCCATCTTCTGCTCGGAGATTATGTCTCCAAGCCATACTAGCACCATGGCCCCGGCTATTATCGTAAAAACACTGACTACCGTGGCGGAAAGGGAAAGACTCGGCAAAACGCCTTGTTGGTTGAGGAGTTTTAAAAATCCCAATCCTTGAAGAGCTGCAAGCGGGATGGTCAGATATTTCGAATAACGATTGAATTTAGCTCTTCCAGCCGACCCCTCCTCGTAATACATAGCCTTAAGGTTGGGAAAAATCATGGTCAAAAGCTGCATAATAATAGTAGCTGTAATGTACGGCCCAAGGCCGAGCATGATAATTGAGAGATTGGATAGAGATCCGCCCGAAAATATGTTCAGGAGGCCAAAAAGCTGGTTATTTGCGAAAAGAGAGCTTAACGCCTGAGCATTTACCCCGGGAATAGGAATCGCGGCGAGAGCGCGGAAAGCTCCAAAAATTAGCGCAATGACAAGAAGCTGGTTCCTAAGATCTCTGTCTTTAAAAAGAAGGGAAAGGCGGCCGCTCATTTCTTTTACTCTTTAACTTTCCCGGATGTCCTGACCTTTGCCTTAGCCGCGAGTTTAGCCAACTTTTTCCGCCTGCCGACTCCTTTATTGCGGGTTCCGCGAAGCTTCGGCAAGTGTTGTATCAAATCGCGCTCAGCCGGGCGGATGCGATGTCCGGCTCTAGCTTTCTGTCCTTTAGTTCCCCGTCCGGAAAAAGTACCCCGTTTTCCTCCGCGGCCTATTCTTTTTTCTTCCCTATTTTTATGTAACGGCGAAATTTCGTGAAGCTGCATATTAGTTAGTTCGATAATTGGCTCAAAGCTCTAACGGTTGCCAGGGCATTTGTCAGTTTGTTGGTCGTAGTACCCAAGCATTTTGCCGTAGCGTCCTGTATTCCGGCTAATTTTAAAACAACGCGGACTGCTCCGCCAGCGGTAAGTCCTTTTCCGACAGCGGACGGTTTTATTAAAACTCGAGCCGCGCTGAACTTAGCCTCAACCTCGTGCGGGATCGTTCTTTCCTTCATCTTTATTTTAATGAGAGCTTTTCTAGCCTGAACTTTTCCTTTATTCACGGCTTGTTCGACATCGGCGCCTTTGGCGACGCCTATGCCGACACGGCCATTTCCGTCTCCTATCACAACAGTGGCGCGAAAGCGGAATCTTTTGCCTCCCTGAACGACACGGGTAACGCGGCGTAAATCAAGCACTTCTTCGTTAAAATTATCTTTCTTATTTATATCGTTGTTATTCGTCATATTATTATTCCGGATTTGCGCAAGCTCTCCGCCAAAGCTTTAACGCGTCCATGATATTCATAAGATCCTCTGTCGAAAGCCGCCTTGGTTATTCCCGCCTTCTTGGCTTTACTTGCTAAAATTTCTCCAAGCAAAGCCGCCTTAGACGTTTTATTCGCTTTTTCCTTGGCTAATTCCAAAGTTGAAGCTGAAACCAAGGTTTTTCCCTGTTTGTCGTCGATAAGTTGGGCGTATAAATGGTTATTGCTTCTGAAAACAGAAAGGCGCGGCCTGTCTGAAACAGACCTTAACCTGGCGCGCACTCTAGACGCTCTTCTTTCTTTTCTTAAATTTAACACTTCTATACGCATGTTAATGTTTACTTGGCGGATGCTCCGGCAGCTTTCTTGCCGGCCTTTCTTTTTATTACTTCATTGATGTAGCGGATTCCCTTTCCATTATAAGGTTCCGGCTTGCGGAAGCTTCTTATTTTAGCCGCAACCCGCCCAACTAGCTCCTTGTCGGCTCCTGAAATTTTGAGAGTGTTCTTCACAACTTCCATTCTTATACCGTTCGGTATATCAAATTTTATAGGATGGGAGTATCCGAGGTTAAGATTAAGAACGCTGCCGGCGACTTCCGCACGGTATCCGACGCCCTCTATAATCAATTCTTTATTAAAATCTTTGGTAGCTCCGGTAACGGCGTTCTGCAAAAGAGCTCTCATTGTTCCCCAATTGCTCCTGGCTTGTTTGTTTTTACTGAGAAGAGAAACGTTGATTTCTCCCTCTTTCTCGGCAACCGAAATCCACGGAAGGACAGGCACTTCGAGAGCGCCGTTTTTTCCGGCAACCTTAACAGCGCCGGTTTCTATCTTTACCGTTACGCCATCCTCTATTTTTATCGGTTTCTTTCCTATCTTAGACATATTACCAAATCTCAAAAAGAAGCTCTCCGCCGACTTTTTCTTTTCTCGCCTCATATCCGTCCCGGATGCCATTCGGCGTGGATAAAACAAAATACCCGTGCCCTTGATGCGATTTCTTAAGTTCTTTATATCCCACATAAACTCTGCGGGACGGTTTGGAAATAAACTTGACTCCGGAAATTTGCGGATTGTCGTTGCTATACTTCAGCTTAACTTCAATAATCCTCTTGATCCCGCGTCCTTTTCTTGAAACAGAATCAACGTAGCCGCGTTTGGAGAGCAACTCCAAAACAGCCAAGTCGTTTTTGGAATAAGGAACTTTGATCTTTTCAAACTTCCTTTCCAAACCATTCTTAATTGCAGTTATCGCATTCAAATACATGATCTTACCAGCTTGCTTTCTTAACACCGGGAATTTTCCCGGCGCTTGCCATTTCCCTAAAACAAATACGACAAATTCCAAAATCTCTCATATAGCCATGTTTTCGTCCGCAACGGAAACAACGCCGGGTTTCTCTTGTCGAGAACTTCGGCTGTTTTTTGGATCTAGCTACTACGGACTTTTTAGCCATTTTATTTCTTGAAAGGAATTCCCAGAGATTCGTAAAATTCCGCTCCTTTTTCCTTTTTTCCGGCGTTAGAGACGAGCGTGATTTCTAATCCAAAAGCAACACGACTGGTATCCTGATTTATTTCAGGGAATATCACATGCTCCCTTATGCCGATTGTCAGATTACCAGAGGAATCGATATTTTTCAAATCCAATCCGCGGAAATCACGCATTCGGGGCAGAACTACTCCGGTGAGTTTCGTAAGAAAATCCCTCATTCTCTTTCCGCGCAACGTAACAGCCAGACCAACCACGTCCCCTTCCCTTACTTTGAATCCGGCGATAGATTTTTTCGCCTTTCTTACGGACGCTTTTTGTCCGGTTATATCCTGGAGTTCCTTTGCGATATCAGGAAGAATCTTATCCTCAAACTGAGGACTGGTTCTAGCCCGGCCTAAACCGACGGATATCACTATTTTTTCTAGAGAGAGGCTTTGCATTTTTTACAAATTCTTGTTTTAGCGCCGTTTTTTCCGTTAATCTCATATCCGATTCTAGTCGGCTTACCGCACGAAGAGCAAACAACCTGGACGTTTGAAATTGACATCGGTTTGGCGATAGTAACAACGTCGCCGTGTCCTTCGGCCGTCTTCTTCCTTATCGTTTTCTTATAAACGTTAAGTCCGTCAACCACAACCTTTTCGCCGCTAAGGACGGATAAAACCTTGCCGGTTTTTCCGCGATCCTTGCCCTTCATTATGATTACCTTGTCGTTCTTTTTGATTTTCATGGTTTTGTCCCGAGTTAGCCGAAAAATCAAACTATTTCCTCGGCCAGCGATACGACTTTGTCGTACCCCTTGTCTTTAAGCTCTCTCGGAACCGGACCGAAGATTCTCGTAGCTTTCGGCTCTCCCTTTTCGACCAGAACAACGGCATTTTCATCGAATCTTACGTAACTTCCGTCGACGCGGCGCAAGGGATTTTTAGTGCGTATGATAAGCACTCTAACGATATCTTTCTTTTTAACGGCTTTTCTAGGCTCAGCCGTCTGAACGGAGGCAACAACAACGTCGCCTATGCCGGCGGTTTTTTTGCGTCCTCCCAAAATTCTGAAGCATCTTACTAGCTTTGCTCCGGAATTGTCAGCAACATGTAAAATAGAGCGTTCCTGTATCATAGTTATTCCTTGTTTTCA
>JAKCBB010000041.1 GCA_021839365.1 bacterium
CCTTTTTGCCATATGATTCTCGGTGTTGGAGACGAGTTTCTTCCTAAAAGATAGCCGATCATAAAAACTCCGGACAACAAGATGATTGCGGCGGCAACAGCCAAGAAAAAAGCAGTTTTTTCGCGCATTCCCGCTTCCTTGCTCTTTTCCTTAAACCAACGTTTAATGATTGACAAGAAGGGCATATTTACCTAAAATAAGCCAGTTAATTTATATAGCTATTCTAATATAAAACTATGGCACATACCAAAGCCGGAGGTTCAACTAAGTTAGGAAGGGATTCCGAATCAAAGAGACTCGGCGTTAAGATTAGCGACGGGCAAGGCGTCGGCGCCGGCCAGATTATCATAAGACAGAGAGGATCCAAGTATTCCGCCGGAAACAATGTTTCTAGAGGAGGAGACGATACACTGTACGCGGCCAAGAACGGCAAGGTCAAGTTTCTTGCCAAGAATAAGACCAGGTTCGACGGCAAAAAGAAAAGAACAGTAATCGTTTCGGTTATATCTTAGAAAATAATACCCGCCCATAAAGCGGTATTATTTTTGCCCGGTTACGTTTATTTCTATTTCATCTTTCGCGACGCCAAGCTTCAATTTGACCAGGTGTTTGCCAAGTGTTTTAATCGGTCTATCTAACTCGGACAATTCTATTTCGGAGACAGCTTCCTTATCAAGATTCAATTTATTGGAAAGCTCTTTGATTATTTCGGCCTTGGTAACAGAACCGAAGACCTCTCCCCTTTCCCCTGTCTTTATGGGAATTATAAGCGGATTATTTTTTAAGGCCGAAACTATTGAGTCTAATTTTCTTTTTTGATTTTGCTCTTTGTTCTTTTTAGCCTCTATTTCGTTTTTAAGTTTGCCTATTGCCGGTTTGTCGGCCTCTCTGGCTAAGTTCCGCGGTACAAGATAATTTTTCGCATAGCCGTCAGCGACGTTTTTAATTTCGTTCTTCTTACCTAATCCTTTTATGTCTTTTAATAGAATAATTTGCATTACTTCATCTCTGTCTGGAGGAGCTGGATGGCCTTGTTGAGCTGCGGATCCTCATGTGTTGCGATCTCCGTGTCTGTAATCGGAACCGCATAGTCCGGCGTTAATCCCTTCCCGTTAACCCAGGTTCCGTCGGGGGTAAGCCATTTGGCGATGGTCACCTTTATCGATGCGCCGTCGCTTAACGGAAATATTTCTTGAACTACCCCTTTGCCGAAGCTTTTTTCTCCGATAAGAAGAGTGCCGCGATCGTCACGCATCGCGCCAGAAAGTATTTCGGAGGCGGAGGCGGATCCGCCGTTAATAAGAATAACTACCGGCATCTTAAGCAAGGACTGGTTATAGCCGGCTTTAATCACTTGCTTCGCGCCCTCCGCGTTTTCTTCCGTGACGATCGGCGTATTGGCCGGGATAAAGTAGCTTGCCAGGTCTACGGCAACATTAAGATACCCTCCGGGATTATTCCTTAAATCGAGAATCATTCCCGTGGCGCCGTCGCTTATTCCGGCAGTCACCGCTTTTTGGAAATCCGCTTCGGTGTTTTGGTTGAAGCTGTAAAGCTGCAGGTCCAGGATATTCTTATCGATTACTTTCCAGTCTACCGTCGGCACTTGGATATTGGCGCGGGTTATAACGAAGTTTTTGGGCTTACTCCATCCTGAACGCATTATATTAAGCGTTACGCTCGTGCCGATCCTGCCTCTTATTGTGTTTACCGCGTCCTGCAGGCTCATGTTGTCGGTAGATTGATTGTTTATGGCCAGGATAGCATCGTTGGCCCTTAAGCCTGCTGCCTGCGCGGGGGAGTCTTGTAATGGAGCAAGGACGATAAGCTGGTTGTTTTTAATGTCTATTTCCGCCCCTATTCCGCCGAAAGCGCCGTTAATGTCCTCGCTGAATTGTGTTGAGCTCGTTGGCGTGAAGAATTCGGTATACGGATCGTTTAAAGAATCGGTCAGACCTGTAACCGCGCCGTAGACCATGTCCTGGTTATTAAGCTGGCTGGCGTTAAGGTAGTCGTGTTTTAATATGTCCCAAACCTGCCAAAAGACATTGAAATTGGCGTTTACGTCGCTCGGGGTTCCTATCCCGCTCACTCCGCTTATTAGTATTTTTTTAGTGGTTTGAGCTCCCGCCTTGAATCCGAAGTAGTATCCCCCGCTGCCCAGCGCGGTTACCACGATTATGGCTGAGATAACCAGTAATATCTTATCTAAAGCCTTTTTTGCCTTAACTTTCGGCCAGAGAATCATGGGTTTAATATTAACTTATTCCGTGTTATGATTTCAACACCAATGGATTACCTGAAGCTTCTTAAAGAAAGGGCCAAGAAGTCCAGGGTCTATTCTCTTCATCAGCTCACAGGCCTTACGGTGGCCGAGATACTCGGCGACAGAGAGCATAAATCGCTGTATATAAAACTAGCCAAAAATCGCAAGGGAACAGACTTAATAGAATTGGCGCGTTCGGTTGCTGAAAGAAAAAACGTGAACAATAAGGGGGCGTATTTTATGAGGCTTTTGCAGAAACTGGGCAAAACCAAAGGCGATGAGGATATTAACGATAAAAAACAAAGAAGAAGAAAAGTTTCTGCGCCGAAAGACTAAGCCGTTTGACTTCGCCGATTTTTCTAAAAAGGAGATAGGCGACCTTATAAAAGGCATGCGCTCCATTATGAAGGAATCAGACGGGATAGGTCTGGCGGCGAATCAGATAGGATTCGATTTCAGCATGTTTGTGGGCGAGGTGGACGGAAAATTCTATGCGGTTTTTAATCCGGGGATAATTAAAACATCGAAAGGCTTTGAAATGCTGGAGGAAGGATGCCTGAGCGTGCCGGGAGATTTTGGTGAGGTTTCAAGGTCCGATAAGATTACTTTAATCGGACAGGACAGGAACGGAAAAAAGATAAAGATAAAAGCTTGGGGGCTCTTGGCAAGAATGTTCCAGCACGAAGTTGATCACCTGAACGGAAAGCTGTTTTTGGATAAAGTGAAAAAGCAATGAAATACGTATTTTTCGGATCGCCGGAGTTCGCCTCAATAATTTTAAAGAGATTGATAGATGGCGAATACCCGCCGGTTGCGGTTGTGACGAATCCCGACAGGCCGCAGGGAAGAAAACACGTGCTTACTCCCCCGCCGGCCAAGATTGTCGCCGAAGAAAACGGCATTCCGGTTCTTCAGCCGGCGAAACTTTCAGTCGAGGCTTTCAACAGTTTCAAAGATTGCGATTTCTTTCTGGTGGCCGCTTATTCGAAGATAATACCGGCGGATATAATAAACATGCCAAGGATAGGAACTGTAGGCGTGCATCCGTCGCTTTTGCCGAAGTTCCGGGGCGCATCCCCTGTTCAATACGCTATTTTGGAGGGAGAAAGAGAAACGGGAACGAGTTTGTTTTTAATAGACGAGAAAGTCGATCACGGCCCGGTTTACGCGCAAAAAGGAAGGGTTTCGGTAGCGGGAAAATATTTCAACGAACTTATTAAAGAATTGGCGGAGACTTCGGCCGAACTTTTGATTGAGAAATTGCCCGCGATAGCAAGCGGCGGCGTTATCCCCGTACCGCAGGAAGAAGATAAGGCGACATCGGAA
>JAKCBB010000013.1 GCA_021839365.1 bacterium
AGAGGCAAGGAAAGATAAAAGAGGGGGCGATCGCAGGCGTACTTTCCTTCCACGACAAATGTCCGAGGTGTGATGACTACGATGGACGTTTCTCGGTGTCCGTCGGAGTTCTTCAGCCGGCAGTTCGCCCGCCAAAGGAGCTAAGCTCTTGAGGCGGGTTTTTCTTTAAATAGATTGAACATGAGGCGCTATTAATATATGCTGTTTAAGCATGGAGGCGTGGCTGAGCGGCCGAAAGCAGCGCACTGCTAATGCGTTAGGGGTCAAAAGCTCCTCGAAGGTTCGAATCCTTCCGCCTCCGCGGACAAGGTATTTTTATCGTGGTGACCGTCTTGATCAATGCAGTAAGGCGACCGTAGCCCTTAAAGAAAGATGGAAAATGACTATTATATTAAGTCATGATTAAAGACAGCGCGGTGGCACCCGGCCATTTAGTTAAAGGTCTATGGGGGTAACCGCAAATAATCTTGTGTAACTTAACCGCTGGAGATTTACAAATACCGCAAGCAATTTCGAAAGATAATAGCGGCTACGATACTACGAACGTTACTTTTACTAACCGAATAAATTGCGCGCACATTTCGCCGGTTTTGCAGATCGGGCGGCCTTCCGCTTCAAGGGTAACGGTTCCAGGATGATCTGCCTCATAAACCCCCTGGAATCCTCCGGTGTTTATCGAACTCGGAACGCGCACAATGTCATTAGCCGGATTGAATGAAATAGTCCAATCAAGAGAGTCTCCAAGCATAATCGCAAACCGTTCTTTTTCCGACAATAAAATCGTCGAACCCTGATCACGCTCGGTTATGATTGTCATGCCGTTAGTCCAGCTTGGAAGCGAACTTGAGGCTGTCACACCGCTCACGCACACGCCTCCGGCATCAGGGATATTCGAAAGCTGACAATGAAATCCCGCCGCGCATACTGGAGCGTTTTTAATAAATCCGCCGCAGTGCGCCCCGGCGCCCGCAACAAGAGGGCTCGTTTCGGTCGAACTTGAAGCGGTTCCGCCGGACTTAACGCCCGATCTGGCGACAGGGGCGGGCGGCGCGGCAATCTGCGCCTGTCCCCACTGAACTCCAAGCCAAAACGCGATACCGAACGTGGCGAGAAATACAATGACGGACAAAACTTTCGAATACCAGGTAACCTTATTCCATTCTATAGTCATGAGTTGATTTTAACATAAACCTTATAGGCGCGCGCTAACCGGCAAACCCCGGATCCTCGCCTTAAAAGGCAGGGCTTTTATCTGTTTCTCCAACAGAATTTTTTCATCTATTGGACAAAATTAAAGTGGTATATAATAGGATCAAAGAAAGTTCAGATATTATAAGCAAACGTATTGATCTCATATCGTTATCGCAGACTGGATCAATAAATACAAGGTCGAAAACAATTAGAATCTTGCAAAACATGAGGAACGAGTGGATTTATTGGGTGATTTCTGAGCTTGCGTTTTACTTTTTCATCTACTACGCGGAGGTATTGTTGAATGTAAATGCCGATTTATGGGTTAGCGCCTTTATGCTGTGGGCCTTGGCCAACGTCTCGATAATCTTCTGTCCTGTCTTGAGAAAGTATTTCAAGTGAAATCGGTCTAGCGCGTGATCCGCCCGCAAAAAAACGGGCGGATTTATTTTTTTGCGGCTATACGCTTTTAGAACCCAACTCAAAATCGCGGGCAGGAAATGTTTTTCCGACACCAAAAATATTTTCGAGTTTCTCTTTTTTCTGAAATATTCATGTTATTTTTTTCCGAGACCTCAAGGGCGATAAACAGTTTTTTCTTATTGTGATTATTTCCGGAACCGGTATCCATGATTAAAAATTAATTTGTAACCAGGTGACCTTTTTCGTGTTTCATAGTATAGTGTTTCCTAATCAGTGATGCATTGTTCACGGAATAGCAAAAGCTTAGGCGAGATTCCGCCGCACGGCAGAAAATACCACACTTTGAGAAGTATTACGGCAATTGCGGCCGTGATATTTACGGTAGCCGCTAACGCGACTTTTGCCCAGACCAATTCTCCGGCGCAGACACCGGCATCCGCGGCATCGAGCACTTCGATTGAAGCGCAAATCAATTCCAACGATCAAGCGATCGCAATACTTAACCAACAAATCGCCCAGTATCAGGCCGAACTTAACCAAATAGGGGCGGACAAAACGACGCTTAAACAAGCTATAGACACGCTCGACCTGAGATACCGCGAAACGGAAGCCGGAATAGCGATTACCCAAAGGCAGATAAATCTGACACAAATCCAGATTCAGCAGTTAGGCGGCCAAATTTCCGACACTGGCCAGACAATAAATTCCCAGAACGCAGCTTTGGCCAAAGAGTTGAGGAACCTCCAGCAGACAGACGGCCAATCCCTCATCGAACAAGTTCTGGCCGCCGGCGGCCTAAACCAGGCGGTCAACGATGTTAATGCGATACTGGAAATACAAAACGGGATCCAGACAAATATACAAACCCTTCAGACGCAAAAAAACAGTCTTGCTAATTCGCAAAATTTAACGATAAAAAAACAAAATATTCTTTCGGCGCAGAAAGCCACGCTGATTCAGGAGCAGCAATCGCTCGCGGCGACCGAACGCCAAAAGTCCCAGCTGCTTGCCGAGACCAACGCCAAGGAATCCGTGTATGAAAAACTTTTGGCTCAGGCAAAAGAGGAGCTTGCCAGCTTTTCGACATTTGCGCAAAACGCGGGAGGATCGAAACTCCTAGGCAATCAGACCGCATGCGATTCGTGGGGGTGTTATTATAATCAGCGCGATACGGCCTGGGGCGGCGATTCTTTAAACGGAACGCAGTATACGCTTGCGGCAGACGGATGTCTTGTAACCGCAATGGCAATGGTCATGACACATTATGGATATAAAAACGTCACGCCCGTAACGATTAACAGTAATCCGAGCAACTTTGCCGTTTATTATCCGGCCTATCTTTTATATACGATAAACGTCGACGGGGTGAGCGCGACGCGTAAAGCGTCCGTAATAGACAGAGTGCTCGCTACGGGCAACCCGATCATTGTCGGCGTTCGCGCTTACGGGGGCACGCACTACGTCGTTTTGGTAAGCGGAAGCAGGGGCAATTATTTAATGAAAGATCCCTACATTCAGAACGGAAATGACATAAGCTTCTCATCGCATTATTCATTGCGATCTGTTTTCGGGATAGAGAAGGTAATAATCGGCTAGAATATAAGGCATATAATGGCCGCTTTGGGCATTTTACAAAAATGTTATAATTAAGGCATTCGGGAAGGAAATCCGCAAAGAAATATTACGGCCGCATATTCAATATTCAACTTGTTCAAAGGTCGAAAACATGAAAACATACAAAAACAATGGAACAGGCCGAAAACCAGCGCAAAGGCTCGTTTGCACTCCTTAAGGAGTGCAAAAAATGCGGACACACGATGCTTGATCACTCTAAGCGTTCCGATTCTGAAGATATGGAAACCGGATCCTGTAAGGAGTGCGATTGCGGCGAGTTCGTGGATTAAACAAAGCCTATGGGTACCGCGCTAACCGCGCGGTATTTTTTATAGAAAATATTTGTTAGTATGGATATAGATGAAACTTACTAAAACAAATCTGCGCAGTACGGTGTTCGGGGTTTCAGACAGCCTCGTCTCGACGGTCGGATTGCTTTCAGGGATAGATATAAGCGGCATGCCGGCTTCCTCTATTGTTCTTGCCGGAGTCATTTACGCTTTCGTTGAGGCGTTTTCCATGGCAGTAGGAAGCTTCTTATCCGAACAGTCTGCCGCGGAGTACGCGGCACAAAAAGAAGTCCCAATCAGAAATGCGTACGTCGCCGGATTTATCATGTTTATTTCTTTTGTTTTGGCTTCTTTTATTCCGATAGCCGCATACTTATTCATGCCCATCGCGTATGCAATCTGGGTATCGATAGGTCTTTCTTTGGCCGCGCTATTTATTGTCGGCATAATAAGCGCTAAAGTTTCCAATACCGATGTTTTCAGGCACGGTTTGCGTATGGCTTTCTTAGGCGGCGCGGCAATAGTCGTAGGAGCAATAGTTGGCGAGATAACAAGAATCCATTAAAATTTTTTATTTGACAAAACATCAATAATATTGAATAGTACTATGCGAGTCTGAACCCTGGAGGTGTAGAGATGCAAGGCTCTGTAATAGAACGCAAGAAGGATGGGCATACGATCGTCAGGCCGATGTTCGCCGAAGAGCGGCAGAAGATGCTCGTGCGGAGCATCGAGTCCGCAACCATTTCGTGGATCGTTCCCGGAACCTGGGGAATCAGCGTCGGCGGGGTCTCCATCGTCCTAAAGGAGGCTTTCCATCGTACAGTTGCGATGGCAGCGGCAATGTATGCCGCCCCGTCGGCCGTGTTCGTGTCTCATGCCGACAGGATCCTCGACTTCGGTATAGGCATCGGAGGCGCTCTTCTTCTTTTCGCACTCTTCAACCTCCTGTCTCCCCGCAAAATCTAATACGTGCTCCTCACCCGCCGTCCTGCCCCGCAGGCCTCGGCGGGTTTTTCTTTTTCGTCCTTTTGCCATACAATGTGCTTGAATCAGCGCTCATCGTTTAATGGACAGGACACGGGATTGCGGATCCCGTAATCGAGGTTCGATTCCTCGTGAGCGCACAAACCGAAAAAACTCCAGATTTATCCGAGAACTCCTGTTTGCCGCGAAGAATTAAGTGAAATATAAAGTTTTTATTCCGTGTTCGCGCCTAACGAGCTGTTTGCGAAAAACCGATCTGCCTATTATAATGTATGTTAATTGGGCTTGAAGACGTTTTGGTAAATGCCTAAGAACAAAAAGACTGTAGAGGTAATAGTGGCAGTTGTTATCGGTTTGCTTGTAATAGCGGCGATATTCTTTGTCGTCAGGGAACCTCGGCCTACTCTAAAATCGACTCCGCTTCCATCGAACGAAGAACAGTTCCGCGGACCAACTTACCCGCCGACAACCACGGGACCGTTTACTTCTCCTCCGTCGAAGTAGGCCGCTTGACCTATGGGCTTCAGTGAAAACGCGAGTGTAGCACAGTGGCAGTGCGCCTGCCTTCCAAGCAGGATACGAGGGTTCGATCCCCTTCACTCGCTCATTTTAGACACCTCTGGCAAAGGTGTAACCACAAAGGATAAAATTCGTTCTATATGTTAGAGGGCGAACGGGACTTGGTTAAAAAATCAAAAGATGGGGAGGTCGAGGCTTTTGGCTTGCTTTACGACTATTATTTGCCCAAGATCTACAGGTTCGTCCTAGTAAAAGTAGGCCAGCGTGAGGAGGCCGAAGATCTTACCCATCAGGCATTTCTAAAAGCCTGGCAAAACATAACCAAGTATGAGCACAAAGGATACTCCTTTGGAAGTTGGCTATACAAGATTGCGCGCAATACCGTTTACGATCACTACCGTCAGACTAAGGCGGAGTTCGGCATAGAAGATGCCGACAACCTGGGACTATTGATCATGGAAGAAGACGTGGAGTCCGAAGCGGAAAAGAAGATAGCGTTAAGCAAGATACTGGAACACCTAAAAATCCTGAAAGAAGTTGAGGAGGATGTCCTGATCATGAGATTCGTGAACGACATGCCTATAAAAGAGGTAGCCGCCACGCTCGGCAAGACGGAAGGGGCGGTTAAGCTCATACAAAACCGGGCGCTGAAAAATTTGAAGGAGTCCATTTCCAAAGAAAAATGAACGAAGAAAGGATAATCGGCTTAATATCAAAACTGAAAGCGGTGTCGCCTGACGCCGATTTTGCGGCGAAATCAAAAAAAATAATACTTTCTTCCCCAAGAAGCGCTTCTTCTTTGGCTTTAAATCCCAGAACGGTGGCCGCAAGGATTCTTGATATAGGCCTGTCTTTGGCGCTGATGACCGGATTGGTAATAGTCGTCTTAAGCGGAGTCGGACTCATTTTTAAGGGATCCGATAACGGGTCTCAACAACAGGCCCTTAATCTTTCATTAACCAATGAGGCTAACGCCGCGATAAAGGATATAAACGTGCACTTGAAAGACGTACAATACTTTAACGCTGAAGCCACAAAAACTAATGCCGTACTTAAAGCGGCTGCCGGAGCGACGTCTACCGCCACTTCTACGGGTTCAGCAAGCTCACCGCAGACAACCCCAGGGCAAGGCGTTTCCACGGCCACTTCCACAACCTCGTCCACCGTTCCCTCGCCTTTGAATAATCAGAACAGCAATATAGACAACCTCCTTAATCAAGCCGCGCAATAATACCATGAAGGTTTTTAAGAAAAACAAAATAATATCGTCTATAGCATCCGCGTTCGCCTTTTTGTCGCTTATTTCGTTCGCGGTTCAGCCGGTTGCGGCTAAGAGCGACGGCAGCCGCGGACGCGGTATCGGATCAATCGACCATTCCGGCTCTTCTTTGTCTTCAAATATTATTTCCGTCCCTTCTTTAGAGAACAGCCTTACTCAACTTAATAACGCCAAGACCGACTCCTCTCTTTCGACAAGCGATAAGACATACAGCGAGGTAACGGCCAGAGAGAATATCGTATCAGTAGTGTTGAATCTATCTCTGAACGAGGTAAGTTCGACACAAGCGGAGATGAATAGCCTCCCTTCTTTCGCTACCTCCACGAGAGAATACGCGCTTCAACAAGAATACTTAAACCAGCTTAACGACTTCAATAACTATTTTTACGGAGAGTGGCAAAAGCTTAACGATATAGAAACGAGCTACGATCAATACTCTCCGTCTACCAATAAGACGCTTAAAAAGCTTGCGGCGGAGATAGCGGATTACCGCGAACACTACTATGACCAGCGGATAGGAAGCATGTTAAACTTTTATTTAGTCTATTACAGCGAATCAATGATTTTTACGGCCAATTCCCAGTTAAACGCCGTATCGACTAATATAAACCAGCTTGAGGCAGGGAATTATATTACCCAGGGAGAATTTGACCAGCAGCTTAATGAAATAAATACGCTTCTTCAATCCGCGGCGGATCTCACTGCCGCTGCTAAAGAGATGATACTATATCCAGAGAGCTTGTCCGCCACATCGACCTCAAGCGCCGGATTATCCCCAACCGGTTCGGTTTCCGGCACTCCCGCAACCGCGACGCCGTCCGACCTCATAACGCAGAGCCTATCGGATATAAAGCAAGCCTACGGCCTTTTCCTTGGCATAGGAGCACAGCTAAAAAATATCCTTTGAAAGCTTAGCGACAGAAATATAAAAACATCCGCTTGAAAGCGGATGTTTTTATATTTAAAAATCCCTGCTAAGCAACGGCTTCTTTAAGAAGCTTGCCGGCTCTGAACTTGGGAGCGGTTTTTGCCGCGATTTGAATCTTTTCTCCGGTCTTCGGATTTATTCCGACTCTCGCAGCTCTTTTCGAAACTCTAAAAGTTCCGAATCCCGCTACAGCTACCTCTTCGCCCCGTCCAAGAGACTTAACGATAGCATCAAAAACCGAATCCACGGCAGCCTCTGCCTGCTTTTTCGTTTCCAGGCTGGCTGCTTTCATAACAACTTCAACTAAATCAGTTTTTTTCATTATCTTTAAAGTCTTTTCGACCTTTATCTTTCGTTAAGCTAGATTTTAAGCCAAAAAATGATATTGAGCAAATACGATAATTTGACAAATTATTATTTTTTATTTCGCGTACTCAACCGCCCTAAGTTCTCTTATGACATTAACTTTTATTTCTCCAGGGTATTTAAGATCGGTTTCTATCCTAGAGGCGATGTCCTTGGCCAGCTGTAAAGCCATAAAATCGTCTATTTTTTCAGGCACCACGAAGACTCTGAGCTCCCTTCCCGCCTGAATGGCGTATGCGTCTCTTACTCCGCTAAAGCTCTTGGCGATCTTTTCGAGATCTTCCAGGCGTTTGATATAATTTTCAACGGTTCCTCTCCTCGCTCCCGGTCTTGCCGCCGAAAGAACGTCCGCGGCCGCCACTATGTATGATTCGGGATTAGAGAACGGATAATCCTCATGATGGGCCTCCATTGCTTTTATTACCTCCTCTTCAACGCCATATTTTTTAAGTATCTTCCTG
This sequence comes from bacterium, assembly GCA_021839365.1. Classification (GTDB taxonomy): domain Bacteria; phylum Patescibacteriota; class Minisyncoccia; order UBA6257; family Colwellbacteraceae; genus JACWAO01. The sequence continues at coordinate 8,059 of JAKCBB010000013.1, forward strand.
CCAAGTTCGACATGCGTTCCCTGGACCTCGTGATCTATCGCCTTTCCTATGTCGTGCACCAAAGCCGCTTTTTTAGCGACATCTACATTAACTCCCAGTTCAGCCGCTATCATGCCGGCGATATGCGCCATTTCAACAGAATGGCCTAAAACGTTCTGGCCAAAACTGGTTCTGAAGTTTAGTCTCCCGAGCAAATTAAGTATTTCTTTCGGGAGACCGTAAACTCCGACCTCATATGCGGCCTCTTCCCCTGTCTCCTGCACCCTTTTGTCCAATTCGGCTCTCGCCTCATCGACTTTCTCCTCTATTTTTGCCGGCTGTATGCGCCCGTCTTTAACCAGTTTCTCCAAAGAAAGTCTGGCAATCTCGCGGCGCATCGGATCGAAAGAAGAAATAATAATCGTGTCGGGAGATTCATCGACGATAAGCTCGACTCCAGTCAGCCTTTCGAGCGTCCTTATATTCCTACCCTCGCGCCCGATGATCTTTCCCTTGAAATCCTCGGATGGCAGAACAAAAGACGAGGTCGTTATGTCGGAAACATGAGCTCTGGCATACCGCTGGATAGCCGTGGTCATGACCTCGACGCTTTTCTTTTCAATTTCCTCTCTGCGGTCGCGCAATATCTTCCTTGCTTCGTCGACTAAATCCGATTGGTAATTATTTCTTATTTCCTTAAACAGCCTCTCTTTCGCTTCTTCAGGAGTTAAGCCGGCAATCTGGGTGAGTTTACTCGCGATTTCGCCTTCTTTTTCCTTAAGCTTCTCGTTTCTGGATAAAATACTCTTCTCCTCCTCGACTAAACGTATCCTCTCCTTAGCAACTTCATTCTCGCGTTGGAGCATCATCTCGGATCGCTTAAACAGGCTGTCTTCCGCTTTTTCCAGCTCGGCGCGTCTATTTTTTTCCTCCGTTTTTGCCTCGTCTAAGGTGGCAACGGCTTTATTTTTAGCCTGCAGGACTATGTCCTGGGCTTCGTCTTTAGCCTTCCTGATCTTCTCCTCCCAAGATTTTTCTAAAGATTCTCTTTTTCTAGCGGCAAGGAGATAACGCGCCAGATACCCGACTATTAGACCGATTAAACCGGCTGAACCGGCTAAAATACCCGCCATCTGCGGAGTTATGGTATTCATTGAATAAAGTAAAGAAAAATTTCATGGACTTTAATAAAGGTTAAGCCAAAAGGCGTCAAGCGTCAAACTATGCCGCTTGTATATTAAGGTTTTTCCGCGTCATATACGGCTAGCATCTGCCCCGAGTTAAGGCGGCTATATACGCGTAATCATCAGATGCCCTCAGGGCCGTTGCCGACATTCCACGGCAATCTCCTCCGGTAAGCTCGATGCACCCGATATTCGCACTATTACTCCACGGGAGTTGATTGTTCGCGTAACCATACACCTGACCATTACCTAAAACCAAACCCCATCCACACGAAATTATCCTTGGTTCATTCAACGAATCGCGGATTCAGCCTAACGCAATGTCCAGTTCGAAAAAGAGAAAATAAGCGCGACAAGGATAACGGCCGACACGGAATTGCGGATCGCGATTCTTTTGTCCAATACCCCGTTGATCGCATAATATATCGCGTCTTCCGCGAGGAATAACAAGGCCGAGAAAATCGCTGTTTCTTCTATAAATCCGATAGGCAGCAACGATATGCACCATGCGAGTTCGGTCGCCATGAACACTCCGGCTGTTGCCGTGGCGTTTATAAGCGGAGACTGCGCCTCGTCGTTGCTGTTGCGCACCACAAGGTACTCTCTTAAGAGCGGCCATAGAATTATTGCGAGCGCGAAGAGAGAAAGCGCGCCGAGTTTTCCGCCAAAGAAGAGGAGTGCCAGCCAGATTATCATCAGTGAGTGAGCAAGAAGATGGAACGAATGACGGCGTAAAAAAATGAGATTTTTGACACCTAATATAAAGAAGAAAATTACTCCCGCGAGCAACGGAACGATCCAATTCCAGTTGCCGATATAAGGAGTGAAAATTATTCCGGCTAAAATCGCGAGAAACGAATAGGCGAATTTTTTGGTAAAAAGCGGCGGGAAAAAATAAAGCCAAAGGCTTATGCCAAAAAAAATAACAACCGGCCAGAATCCAAAACCGGCGGCTCTCGCAAGGAAAGCCGCCGCTATCCAGATCAGAACGCTAAATCCCAACCTTAATACCTGATTGATCTCCGGTAATCTTAACCTTGCTGCCATTCTTAATCATTCCCCGTATTATCTTGTCGGCCAGTTTATCAAGCAAGGCTTTTTGTATCATCCGCTTGATAGGCCTCGCCCCGTATTCGGGATCGAATCCGTTATCAATGATATACTTCTTGGCCGCACTGTCGACCGTTATCTGTATTCCTCTCTCCGAGAGCGAGGAGATAACTTTATTGAGCTGAATACTGACAATCTTGCCGACAACGTCTTTAGTAAGAGGGTGAAATATTATTACATCGTCGATCCTGTTAAGAAATTCCGGGCGGAAGTGGTCGCGCAAGGCGGCATTGACTCGCGAGCGGTAAGATTCCTCGCGGTTTATATCTTCCGTCTCTCCAGCAGAAAAACCAACCTTAGCCATCTCGCGCAGGAACTCGCTTCCCACATTGGAGGTCATGATTATTATTGTGTTCCGGAAGTCGATCGTTCTCCCTCTGCCGTCGGTAAGCCGTCCGTTATCGAGGACCTGTAAAAGAATATTAAAGACTTCGGGGTGGGCTTTTTCTATCTCGTCAAAAAGCACCAAGCTGTACGGCCTGTGGCGAATTATCTCCGTAAGCTGTCCTCCTTCTTCGAATCCGACATACCCCGGAGGAGAACCTATAAGCCTGGCTACCGCGTGCCTTTCCATATACTCGGACATATCGATCCTAACGAGCGATTTTTCGTCGTTGAACATAAATTCAGCAAGCGCCTTCGCGAGTTCGGTTTTCCCGACGCCGGTCGGACCGAGAAACATAAACGAACCCATCGGCCTGTCGGCTGGCGCCAATCCCGCGCGCGCGCGGCGCAGGGCGTTCGCCACCGATTCGATAGCCTCATCCTGGCCGATAACGCGCTGTCTAAGTTCTTCCTCAAGCCGGCCTAGTTTCTGGACCTCGCTCTCCAGAAGGCTATGCACCGGTATTCCGGTCCACCTCGAGATAACCTTTGCGACGTCTTCGCTGTCAACGCTTTCTTTTATAAACTTATTAACCTGCTTTCCTTTAGGAGAAAAATATTTTTTCTCGAAGGCGTTGTACTCTTTCTCGGCTGCGGGAAGTTCGCCGTAAATTATCTTAGCTACCCGTTCCAGCTGATTTTCTCTCTCGGCAACTTCTTTCTCATGCTTCAAGTTTTCAACTCGTTCGCGTAGCCCGTTGAGCTTCTCAAAAATGGTTTTTTCCGCCTGCCACTCGCTGGACAAGCCATCGTCCTGTTCGCGCAGTTCTTTAAGCCTCTTATCTATCTCTTTTATCCTCTTGGAGTTTTTTTCTTTTCCTTCGGCTGAAAGAGCCGCTTTCTCAACCTCGAGCGAGGTTATTTCTTTTCTGGCTTTGGTAATGTCTGTCGGCAGACTTTCTATCTCCAACTTTCTCATTGCCGCCGCTTCGTCAATCACGTCTACCGCTTTATCCGGAAGGAAACGATTGCTTATATACCTGGCAGAAAGATTGACCGAAGCGACAAGCGCCTCGTCGCTGATGCGCAATCCATGATGGATCTCGTACTTTTCTTTTAATCCGCGGAGGATAGTAACGCTGTCTTCTATGCTTGGCTCTTCAACCATAACCGGCTGGAACCTTCTTTCAAGCGCCGGATCTTTTTCTATATACAACTGGTAGTCTTTTATGGTCGTCGCGCCTATCGCGTGGAGCTCCCCTCTCGCCAAAGGCGGCTTTAAAAGATTGGAAGCATCCACCGCGCCCTCGGCAGCGCCGGCTCCGACTATCATGTGTATCTCGTCTATAAAAAGGATGATCCTCCCCGAAGCATTCTGGACTTCCTTGATAAACGCCTTAAGCCTGTCCTCGAATTCGCCGCGGAATTTAGTTCCGGCCACAAGCGAACCGAGATCAAGCATGATTATTTCCTTATCGCGAAGGCTTTCGGGAACGTCGCCTGCCACTATTCTCGAAGCCAAACCTTCAACAATGGCGGTTTTTCCGACTCCCGGTTCTCCTATGAGAACCGGGTTATTTTTTCTGCGGCGGGAAAGAATCTGGATAAGCCTCCGAAGTTCCTCCTCGCGGCCGATTACGGGATCAAGTTTTCCCGAAGCAGCGAGATCGGTAAGATTAACCGCATATTTTTCCAAAACCTGAAACTTGCTTTCCGGCATCTCGTCGGTAACCCTGGAGTTGCCGCGCAGGCCAGCTAAAATACGCAAAGCGGTCTCGCGCTTCAGATTATATTTCTCCAAGAGAGTTTTGGCCTGCGAATCCACGTCAAGCATGCCCAAAAGCAGATGTTCGCACGAGATAAATTCATCCTTGTTGGCCATTGCCACTTTTCCGGCTCTTTCCAGAATGCGCATTATCTCGTCCGAAAGATAAAGCTGGCCGACGCCGGCATTGGAAAACATTTTCGGAAGCTTCTCCAGCTCGCTATTGGTATCTCCGAGGAGAGTATCGGGGTTTATTTTTGCACGCAGAAGCAACGGGCGAACCAAAGAGGTCTGGTCGTCTATAAGAGAGTGCAGCAAATGAAGCGCCCGAAACTCTCCGTGGTTGCGCGAGGACGCTAATTCCTGCGCGTTCTGGAGGGCTTCCTGAGCTTTGATTGTGAAACGATTAAATTGATTCATTTTATTTGTTATAAAGATAATAATCGGGGTCTCGTAAATTATAACGCAAAGAGCGGTCCGATGGTTAGTTTCGCCGCAACATCAGAAACGGGTACGCCAAAGCGGGCAGAGAGCGTGCAAAAACCCAAAAACTATACACCTATACTACGAATTGGGAAACTGCGCAAGAGTAGCTTGCAAGGTAATAGTCTTGCCTTTACGCAGGACGGAAAGCGTTATGGTCTGTCCGACCTGGTACTGGCTTATGAGATTGCTTAATGGATTGTCCTGAGTAATATCAGTGCCGTTGACGCTTAATATCACGTCGCCGCTTTTCAATCCGGCTTTGGCCGCCGGGGAACCGGAGACAACCGCGGTTTGGCCGTTTCCTCCCTGCACAAGGGCCCCGTAATCAACCGACAGGCTATACTGCTGCTGTACCGATGAGTCCACTGGTATGTACCTAACGCCTAAATAAGGAGTCGAGATTTTACCGCTGGATTCAACCTGAGAAATATCCTTTTTAGCATCGTTAATTGGTATGGCAAAGCCGATGTTCTGCGCTCCGGAAACAACGGCGGTATCGATACCTATCACCTCCCCTCTGGAATTTAAGAGCGGGCCGCCCGAGTTGCCCGGATTTATAGCCGCATCGGTCTGAATGACATCCTGAATCGTTTCGCTCCCATAAGAAGCCCCGCTCGCAGTTATGGTCCTTGAAAGTCCGGAGACTACTCCGACGGAAACCGTATTACTGAACTGCCCCAGGGCATTTCCTATGGCTATTGCCGTTTGTCCTAGCTCAAGCTGGCTGGAATCGCCAAGAGCAAGCGCCGGAAGACCGACGGCGTTTATTTTTATGAGAGCTATATCCGCCTTGGGGTCCCTTGCCAGAACCGTGGCGCTATACTTTTTGCCGCTATTAAGAACCACCGTGTACTGCGCGTTTGCGTCTGAAACAACGTGCTTGTTCGTGAGGATCAATCCGTTTGAAGAAACTATGAATCCGCTACCCGCTCCAGTCTCCTGAAGCTTGGAACCGCCCTGACACGGAACGGTTAAATCAGAATTAAACTGATTTCCGAAGAGCTGTTGAAACTCCGGCGGAAGGTTGGCAAAAGGATTTGCCGCCTGGCATTGCTCCACCACAGGAACATCCTGTGAGATAATAACAGAGACAACCGACGGCGAAGCCTGTTTGACCGCGTTAATTATGCTTTGTTCGTAGCTTGATGGCGCGGAATAAGACTCGCCTAAGCCTAACGCTCTGCTAGTCGAGGTTGGCGTAGTCGTAGCGGAAGAAAATCCCGGAATTTTGGAAAACAGGTCGCTCCAGAAGCTGGCGCTGGCCCGCGGCGAATTTATGAAGCTGCCTGCGGCTACGCCAAGAATGGCCGCCGCAAACATGAAAATAAATAATTTTTTATTACTGGTTTGCATGATTTATTAATTTAAGTTCGGGTTTGTCCTGAGATCGCGAAGCGAGTCGAAGGATTACTTTTTTCCCCAATTATCTTTATAATCGTCCCTGTCGCCGTGTCAATCTCTTTTCCCGTCGTTCCGCGACCGAAAGTTATTCTCAAGCTGCCGATCGCCCGTTCGTCATTTCCGTACATGGCGCGAAGAACATGCGATGGAGCAGAAGACCTGCTTTGACAAGCCGATCCCGCAGAAACGGCAATTCCTTGAGTAGAGCAGGCAATTAAAAGTTCATCAGCCTTACTTCTCGGAAAATATATATTCAAGTTGTTCGGCAACCGTCCGGGAGATGATAAATTCGGCCCGTTAAGCTCCGCTTCTCTCAGAGAAGATTTTATTTTTTCATAAAAGAGGTTTCTAAGCCTCTCGACTCTTTCATTTTCTTTTTCCCTAATACCTGCGGCGATTTCCGCGGCTGAGGCAAAGCCGACGATTCCGGCAATATTTTCCGTTCCGGAACGGAGGCCGAATTCCTGTCCTCCGCCGGTTATAATCGGGTCTATGCCAGCCGAAATATTTTTGACATAAAGAGCCCCGACTCCTTTGGGACCATATATCTTGTGGGATGAAATTGTCATTAAGTCCACGCCTAAATCAGCAACGTTGCACGGCAAATATTGAAACGCCTGGACCGCGTCTGTATGCAGCAACGGATAAACCCCCGTCTCATTTTTAAATTTTTTTATTGCCGCAGCTATTTCTTTTATCGGCTCCACGCTTCCGACTTCGTTATTGGCGTACATAACAGAAACCAGAACCGTGTTTTTATCAAGAAGTTTTTCGAGCTCATTTGGGTTAACAAACCCCTCTTTATCAACTTGTAAAATAGCAATCTCTGCCCCGCTTTCTCTTGCCAGGTCTCTCGCTGTTTCTAAAACCGATTCGTGCTCGATGGCGGAAATGATTATTTTAGGTTTGGACAAACCATGCTTGCTTCCGGCTTTTTTAACCGCTCCGCGGATAGCCAGATTGTTCGCCTCGGTCGCCGAACCGGTAAAAATAATTTCGCGGAATCCGGCACCGATGAGATTGGCGACCTTTTCGCGCGATAAATCAAGCGCGGACGAAGCTTCCTGTCCGTAAACGTGCAAAGATCCCGCATTGCCGAAAAGGCCGGATAGAAACGGCTCCATAACCTTTTTTACGCTCTCGTCCACCGGAGTGGTAGCTGCGTAATCCAGATATATCCTCATCGACCGCATTGTAGCTTATTACGCGCCTCAAGGCGATGCGTAATTCAGAGCTTGCTTGCCCATGAGGGAAATATTTAGCGTTACTGCGCCTTCTCCGCGTTATAGATCGCTTGGATTTGAGCGGGTGTTAGCGCCTTGTCATAAACAAAGATGTCATTAAGCGTAGTAGAGCCGTTATACGTTCCGTCACAGTCGTCAAACGCTATGTTCGCATTACCATAACTCCACGGAAGGCCTCCCGTGCAGGAAACTACCGAAGTCGAACCGTCAACCGCTCCGGTAATACTGCAGCTGGATCCCGGTTCAGCCACGGAAATCGCGACAAAATGCCAGCCGCCGTTATTTATATTTATACCGGAGTTTACAGTCATGCCGGTATCTCCAGGGGCGGAACATTCATGCAGCCAAAGCTGTCCTCCTCTGTTAATCTCGAAACTGCTATTCCCGCTTAAAGAAACCATGGGGTTAGTATACGATGTCGTATTTTTTTCCCACGCCATAAAAGTAACCGGGTATTGATTGGTTGAAATGCCTTTGACCGCCCCTATAACTACCTTATTGGCGCCGCTTCCGACCTGGGAAAAAAGCAAAGCATATCCTCCTCCGACTCCGCCGCTTACCCACTGGGGAAGCTGGTAAGTAGATGTGGTGTTATAAAGTGTCCCCTCGTTCCCCCACCCGCTCTTGTCGTACGCCGTCGTCCCAGATCCTTCATTGAGGGGCCAGTATCCTACGAGTCCGTGTATGAAGGGGGTTAAGGAAGGGTCGTTGCCTGTGGCGTAGGTGGTGGGATCGGGGTTTCCGGAGCCTGCGGCCTGGGTTTGGTACTTGTCGCTCT
>JAKCBB010000014.1 GCA_021839365.1 bacterium
ATGTACTTTGACCCCGGATTTGACTTGGTCACAGAAGTTCAACAATGCAATCAAGAAATAAGCCAAAACGCTCAAAATGGCGGGTTGAAGCCGGAAGAAATTGCCTTGAAATACGGGCAACTTCTGCGCCTTGCGGTTGAGAGGTTTATCAAAAATGATCTGTTGATGTGGGACAAAGAGCGTGAATTCAAAGACATTACCCAAAATCTCAAGCAGGGCAAAAATAAGATAGCGAAACTCACTGATGATGATTTGGAAACCATCACGAACATATACAAATACTGCAACTATTCAAACCTCCTGCACGCTGACAAAGAATCACCGTCTGCGCTATCCGAACTTACACAGCATATAGACAAGTTTGTGCAGATTTTTGGGAAGGTCTCTAGCTAGATAGAGTAATCGACCTCGTTCTTTCCTTTAGTTGACTTCGGCTGCGGTACCTCAAACCATTCCGGATGAACTTTGTAGATAGCCCTTAATTCCTGTATGCTTTTATCAATAACTGAGAATTTGAGCCACTTTGGTTCAAAGTTACGGCAATCGTCCCCGCCGGACATATCGGAGGAAATTCTTTTTTGGAAATGGGGTTTGCTTTTGTTCTGTATAAACCCCTTTATCTGCTAAACGAGATACCTAACGTGAGTTACCGCGACGAAATAGAGGCCATGATGCCAATTGTCCTTAATGGCGATTTATCAAAAATCACCTAGCGGGATATAATTTATATATGAAGCTTAAGCTTCTAACTACCAAAAAAGAAGCCGGAGACGCGACGTCTTTCGTTTTCGAACCAGATACGCCTATTGAATGGAGGGCGGGGGAGTATTTGCATTACACGCTTCCGCACGACGCGCCGGACGACCGGGGAACAGAGAGGTGGTTCACGATATCGAGCGCGCCGCTTGAAAGAAAGATAATGCTTACGACCCGCTTTTTCGGGGACGAGGCGTCTTCTTTCAAGAAGCGCTTATTCGCCATGAAACCGGGCGATACTATCGAAGCGGACGGGCTGGAGGGGGATTTTGTTATCGGCACCTCAGGCAGAGATTATCTTTTTATCGCCGGCGGGATAGGAATAACGCCGTACCGTTCCATGCTTTTAGATCTGGACGGCCAGGGAAAGGAAATAAAAGCAAGGTTGCTATACGGCAATAAAGATGAGGACATTGTTTTTAAAGATGAACTGGAGGAGATTGCCGCCAGACACCCGGATTTTAGGATAGAATATTTTATCGGCAGCCAGAAAATAGACGGGGAGGCGATACAAACTGCCGCGGAGGAGCTAAGTTCGCCGATTTATTATGTTTCCGGTCCGGAGCCTATGGTTGAAGCATTCGAGGAAATTTTCAAAGATCTCGGCATTCCGGAAGAAAATATCAGAAGGGATTATTTCCCGGGATACGCGATTTAAACAAGACGCCTCATCCGCGGACTTATGATCGGTATTTCGGAATTTATTCCAAGTGTATTTCTTTTGAGAACAGGTTAAGTCTTTCCTTAAGCAGGGGATACTCCTTGAGCGACGGGCTGGATTTCAAAGTCTCCTCGGCCGCTTTTCTGGCGTCTTTTACAAGTTCCATATTATTTAATGACTTCATCGCTATATCCGGCATTCCGGCTTGTTCCTCTCCCAAGAATTCTCCAGGGCCTCTTATCGCCAGGTCTTTCTCCGCGAGCTCAAAGCCGTTTTTGGCGGTTAAGAGAGAATTCAGCCTCCTGTAGCTTATTCCGGATTCCGATCCGGCAAAGAGGAAGCAAAACGACTGATGCTCGCCGCGTCCGACACGTCCGCGGAACTGATAAAGCTGGGCCAGACCGAATCTGTCCGCGCCCTCTATCATCATTATCGTCGCGTTAGGCACGTCTATGCCGACTTCTATAACGGAGGTGGAAACCAGAACGTCTATGCGTCCGGCGGCGAACTCTTTCATTGTTTCCTCCTTTTCTTTGCTCGAAAGTTTGCCGTGAAGCATGGCGACTTTGAAATCGGGAAAAATCCGTTTGGAGAGCTTTTCGTATTCTTCTTTAACCGATTTCATTTCCAGTTTTTTAGCCTCCTCCCGAGTTAATAAATTATCGCCCTCGCTCGGGTCTATGCGCGGACAAATGACGAACGCTTGTCTGCCCTTTTGCACTTGTCCTTTAATAAATCCATACGCCTTATTTCTATTTTCCGGCGCGACGATCTTGGTTATTATCGGCCTTCTTCCTTTGGGTAATTCTTTTATAAGCGAAACATCCAGATCGCCGAAGACGGTCATCATCAAAGTGCGGGGAATGGGGGTTGCCGACATGCTTAAAAAATGCGGAATCTTTCCTTTTCCGTCGGCAAGCGCGGCGCGCTGGGCGACGCCGAATCGGTGCTGTTCATCGACGATGATCAATCCTAAATTATCAAAATTAACATTTTTTTGTATCAAAGCGTGGGTGCCGACTAGTATTTTTATCCGGTTGGCCGCAAGCTCCTTCATCAACGCCGGTTTTGCAACCGACTCTTCCAATCCGTCCCCGTAATGTATCCGCCCTTCTTTGGATATCAGCAGTCCGATGCCGCTGTCGGTCGTGCCGAAGAATTTCAGCAGCGTTTTATAATGCTGTCTTGCGAGAATCTCCGTAGGGGCCATAAGCGCGACCTGGAATCCTTTCTCGGCGGCTATCAGGGCGGCAATGCCGGCGATTATCGTCTTGCCGGAACCGACATCTCCCTGAAGCAGGCGGTTCATCGGATGGCTTTTATCCATATCGGCTAGAATTTCATCAAGCGCTCCTTTTTGCGAGGAGGTCAGTTCGAACGGCAGGCCGGAGAGAATCTCCTGTGTTCTGTTTTCCGGAGTTTCTATTTTCGGCGAAGTTTTCTTAAACAATGCCAGTCTGAGAATAATGTTGTTCAAATGGAGCAAAAACAAATCCTCGAAAGCGAAGCGCTTTCTTGCGTCCTGTGTTTCGGAGAGCTTGTCCGGGAAATGAATATCATGAAGCGCCCCATTAACCTCAGGCAGGTCGTGTTCCTTTAGTATTTTTTCGGGAATAAACTCTTTTACCGGCTCGATATTTTCCAGAATGGGCTGGGTTAAAAAACGCAGACCCTTAGAAGTTAAGCCTTTCGTTTCCGGATAAATAGGAACCAGCCGGCCCGTGTGCTTGGAGCTATCCCCGACGTTTAATTCGTAAGTCGGATTGGATAAATAAAGTTTGTTTTTACGCAAGGCGACTTTCCCGGCGAAGTTGGCTATCGTGCCAGGCTTCAAAACATTTTTAATATATGGTTGGTTAAACCATGTTGCCTGTATCGAGCCGGAACCGTCATCGAGCAACGCCTCGACGATAAGCATTCTTTTCTTCCACGCTCTTTTAACGCCGATTTCAGTGACTTTGGCGCGGATGGTAAAAGCGTCTCCGGATTTAAGTTCTGATATCTTAGCAATTCTGCTCCAATCCTCGTAACGGTTGGGAAAGTGCCATAAGAGATCGCGGACGGTGTGGATACCAAGCTTATTGAGTTTGGAAACGAAACGCGGCCCAACCCCGTGCAGTTCTCCCAAGGGAGTCTCCAAAGGAATCTTAGACATTTAGCTGTATTATAGCCCGAAATAGGGATTGTGGCACAAAAACCAAAAACGAAAAAGGCAATGCAAAATTCAAAATTCCGGTGCCGTTGTTTTTTTAAATCTTGCCTTTTGAGATTTTGGTTTTTGTATTGTCCCCCCACCAGGACTCGAACCTGGGACCCACTGCTTAAGAGGCAGGTGCTCTACCAACTGAGCTATAGGGGGTTGCTTTATATATTTACTGTGAGCGTGGCGTTTTAGTCAATGTCTTTGTGCCCTCGCCAGGAGTCGAACCCGGACTTCATGGTTCGAAGCCATGCGTGATATCCGTTTCACCACGAGGGCGGTTATTAAATCAAAAATCAAAATAACGATGCCCGCGGCTCAAAATGACAAGGCATGCGGTTTTTGTTAGTCTGAACTCTAATCTAGGATATAATAGTTTGGATATGCAAGCAAAGATTCCGGGAGGGGTTTATAAGGTCGTTTGGCTTTTGCAAAATGCCGGTTTTCGGACGTTTATTGTCGGCGGGTCGGTGCGCGATCTGCTTTTGGCCCGCGCGCCGCAGGATTGGGATGTGGCGACGGACGCCAAGCCGGAGGATGTTTTGAAGATATTTCCGGACTCGATTTATGAGAATGCTTTCGGGACGGTCGGCGTGAAGGTGCCGGCTTCGGAAATTACAGAAGGCGCTTCTGACGACAAAACAGAGATTGTCGAAGTAACGACCTTTAGGAAAGAAGGAAAGTATAGCGACCAAAGACATCCGGACGAGGTGGTTTTTACCAAAAACATAGAGGAGGATTTATCGAGAAGAGATTTTACCATTAACGCCGTAGCTTTAAGCGTTAATAACAAAGAGCAGGAGATTATCGATCCGTTCGGCGGACAGGAGGATTTGAGAAGGAAAATCATACGCGCGGTAGGAGAGCCGGATAAAAGATTCAAGGAGGATGCCCTAAGGCTGATGCGCGCCGTTCGTTTTGCCTGCCAGTTGGGATTTGAAGTGGAAAAAGGAACCGCCAAAGCGATCAAAGATAACTCCAAGCTTTTGGAAGCTATCGCCAAAGAAAGAGTCCGCGATGAGTTCGTAAAGATAATAATGTCGGACAGGGCGAAGCGGGGGGTGGAAGAACTGGAAAAATTCGGATTACTGCAGAGCATAATTCCGGAGTTGCGAGAGGGTATCGGCGTCGGACAGAACAAACACCATATATACACAGTCTGGGAGCACAACTTGAGAGCGATGGATTATGCAGTCGGGAAAAAATATTCGCTTGAAATCAGGTTGGCTTCTTTGTTACACGATGTCGGCAAGCCTCGAACCAAGGGAGGCGACGGGCTGAATTCGACTTTTTATGGGCACGAAATTGTAGGCGCCAGAATGACGCGCAAGATTTTGGAAAGACTGCATTTCAGCAACGAGGCTATAGAAAAAATATATACTCTGGTGCGCTACCATTTGTTTTACTATAACGTTGGAGAGGTAACGGAAGCGGGCGTCAGGCGGTTTATCCAGAGAGCCGGCGCGGAGAATATAGACGATCTTCTAAAAGTAAGAGAAGGCGACCGCATAGGATCGGGAGTTCCTAAGGCGGTGCCGTATAAACTGCGCCATCTGCAGTTTATGATAGAGAAGGTGCGCACCGACCCCGTATCGCCGAAAATGCTGAAGACTAACGGGAACGAACTTATGGAATTACTCAAAATTCAGCCGAGTCCGCGCGTCGGGTACATACTTGCCGCACTTTTGGAGGAAGTTTTGGATGATCCGTCTAAAAATACCAAAGAATATCTTGAAAACAGAGCTGGAGAATTGAATAACTTGGGAGAGGAAGAGCTTAAAAAAATGGGATCGGTCGCGAAAGAAAAGAAAAACGAGTTTGAGTCGGGAGTCGAGGAGGAAATAAAAAGAAAATTCCATGTCTAGCATCTTCAAAGACGAAAGAATATGGCGGTTCATAACCAACTTTTGGACGTTGGCGTTCATTGCGTTCGTTGTTCTCGATTTTATAAATCACAACTCCTATGATTTCTTGATAGCTCCCATGAGCGTCGTTTATATAGGCGTTCTAAGTTTATATGCCGGTACCAAGGAGTTTGACCGGTGGTATGAGATGTATGAGGGCAAGCGCCATCCGGGGGAGTACTTTGTTCTTCTCTGGACGATAACCGTCTTCGGCCTTATGGCCCTGTCTTTCGTTAACGGGGGATTAGGGAAGATCTCTTCCGAGGTCGTCGCGGTTTATATAATGGTGCTTTCGGTTTTTGCCCTGACGCAGAAATCCAAAAGCCTGCATCGCGAGAAAATTAGGAAATTGAGAGAAACAGCGGCTAGATAGGCAAGAGAGATAAACTCTTAAACCTTAAAGTTTATGACCAGCAAATTAAAATAATAAATAAAATTGGTCGGGGTGCCGAGAGTCGAACTCGGTCTATACGCACCCGAAGCGCACGTACTGCCGTCATACTCCACCCCGATTTGCCCTGCGTTGCGTGCGCCCTTGGCGCGCACAACGTTCAGGGTATTCCGATTTATTCTGATAATAAAGCCTCTTTTCTCACTTGTCCATTTTTAGACGAAAACCTTTTTCGTATTCATTACGTTTTAATATTAGGTCGCTAGTTAATAAATAATTAATAATCAAATTTATGAAGTTAAATAAAGTTATTTTATTCACTTTGCTTCCGGTCTTTGCCGCTTTAAGCGTGGCATCCGCAACGGCGTATGCCGCGGAGACGGGAGCCGGAGCGCAAAGCGATACCAATGCCGGAGTTTCCGTAAACGGTTTGGGCATAGGAGTTTCCGCGCAAGGACGGGTGCGTTCCGAAGCCGGCGTAAGAGGCAACTCTTCTTCTTCGGCGAGCAGCACTGCCACAAGCAGCGCGAGCAGTACGCCTAATAACGAAAATGGAATAGAACACAGAAGCGCGGTGGCAGATGCGGTTCATGAGCTTCTTAGTATTTCCGGCCGCGTCGGCGGGGTGGGACCGGAGATAAGCATAGTGGCTCAGGCGCAGAACCGGAACCAAACCAAGATAGACGATGACGTTAATGCAATTCAAAACACCAACGGCGTCGTAAAATTCTTCATAGGCCCGAATTATGCGGCCATAAAGGACGCCCAGAAACTTTTGAGCGACAACCAGCAGCAGATTCAGGTTCTCGAGGGATTGCAATCGCAAGTTACCAGCACCACCGACCAGCAACAAATCGCGAACCAGATCAACGTTTTGCAACAGACAAACGCGCAGCTTAATACCTACGTGCAGGCACAGTCGAACACTTTCAGCTTGTTCGGATGGCTGGTTAAGCTGTTTGTTTAAGCGAGATGCCGCATAAGCCCGGGTCCGGCTCGGCGGAACGGGGCAAAAATAGAAATATTGGAGTTCGGTTTCGGCGGCTGGCACGTTGACCACCGCGTGCCTGTCCCGGAATGGAGAACTGAAAAAGGCCGGATGAGCATTGGCTCGTCCGGCCTTTCGTGTGGAAAAAGGTGCAAAGCGGGAAAGCGGGTCACATCTGGCCTATTAGACTGGCGTGACGTCCGTCGATTCCGCGCTTATTCTTCAGAGCGTTGCTGAAGAATCCGTCCGCCGTGTCCAGACCCAGATCGACAAAGTGACCGGGCAGGATACCGCCGGCAAGGAGCAGGCTACGGACGTAACCGGGAAGATCGACCCGATGGCCGCCTGATTCCGCCGTTATGAATTGTTTCCAGCTTTCGTCGTGGAGCTGTTCGGCGATATAGGCCTCCTTCCCGTTGGGGAAGAAGTAGGTGAGCGGCCTGATGGTCGGGCCGAGGATCGCGGTAACGTTTTCCAGTTTTATTCCTTGCCGCACGAGCCACTCGATCGAGTTTTCGATGACCACATGGGCGTTGGGCCGGCCGGCGTGGACGATGCCCCAGAGCGCGCTTTTGTGGAAGACCATGACGGGAGCGCAATCCGCTGGCAAGAGACCGACGACCGATCCCGGTATGTCGGAAAAAATCGCATCGCAAGGAACGCCGTCCTCGTGGCTTAGCCGACCGCTGCCGAGATCCTTACTGACAACACAATGAACCATTCCGGCCATGCGCGTGGCCATCCAGGCAACCCTGGATCCATCGAAGCCTAATTCCCTAAACAGGCGCCGCCGGTTGCCTAAAACAACGCTCCGATCATTTTTTTTGTCCCGCGGATCGCTTAATCCGAAACGCATATTGCCCGCGGAAAACGTTGAGAAAGCGATGTCCACGTTGGTATGGAAAGTGATTGCCGATCGAGCCTCTTCCGGTTTGCGGCCGGGAACCACCACGAAAACTCCCCCTTCTTTGGGAACCGCTAAGGAGCCACTGATTGCCCCATTATTAAAACTGAATCGCTTTTTTGTCAAACGCCTATTTCCACTATTGCTAGTTATTAAAAAGCGATACAATGAAGTCGATGTTTATTAAGAACCGCGCCGCTTTTCAGGCTAATGCTTTGAGGCGCGACGTGCTGGACGTTGCCGAGGCGGGACTTCAAGCGATAAGCCCGAGGGTTTTTTTACCGCATAAAGTTCGTCTCCATGGAGATGTGCTTTTTATAAATAAAGCGAGAATCAATCTCCGGAAGTATCGGAAGGTATTGGTGGTTGGAATAGGCAAGGCCGCGCTGGAATCGGCGAGATATTTAGAGGATTTATTGGGCAGCAGAATTTACGGAGGAGCGATAGTCGATACGCGGAAAGGCAAACTGAAGATAATAAAAAGTTTTTTAGGGACCCACCCTTTGCCTTCGGAAAGAAATCTCAAGGCTACAGAGGAAATAATCAAGGTATTAAAAAGCGCCAAGGAAGGAGATTTGATTTTGGCGATAATCTCCGGGGGCGGGTCGTCTTTGCTTTTTAAGCCGGAAAAGATGTCTGTATCGGCGGCACGGGAAATATATCGGGAACTTTTGGACAGCGGCGCCGACATTAAGGAAGTGAATACCGTGCGTAAACACATTTCGGCGGCGCATGGGGGAGATTTGATCAGACTGGCGCGGCCGGCGGAAGTAGTCGGCTTGATTTTTTCCGATGTTCCTTTTAAAAATCCTGCTCTTGTCGCCTCCGGCCCGACGTTTTTGGATAAAACCACCGTTCGTGATGCGGAAAAGATTATAAAGAAATACAAGCTCGAAAATATCAGGCTGAGCGAAACGCCTAAAGACAAAAAGATTTTTAAGAAGACCAGAAACATTCTTGTTTTAAGCAATGCCGACGCCTTGGAGGCGATGAAAAACAAGGCTGTGGAACTGGGATATAAAGCAAGCGTTGCGGCTAATTTCGTAAGAGGGGAGGCAAGATGCATGGGACAGGTTCTTTTAAGCGGGTTGCGCGAGGATGGAGAGATCGTAATTTATGGCGGAGAAACCGTGGTTTGCGTGACCAATAAAAAGGGCAGGGGCGGAAGAAATATGGAACTGGTCTTAGGCGGAGTCGGATATTTGAACGGCAATCAGCTAATTCTTTCCATAGCCTCGGACGGAATTGATAATGTTGCCGAATCAGCCGGCGCCATAGCCGATGAAGCAACGAAAATTAAAGCCAGGGATCTCGGTTTGGATCCGGAAAAATATTTGGACAACAATGACTCCTATCTTTTCTTCCGGAAAGTCGGCGGATATATCCGGAGCGGGAAGACGGGGAGCAACGTTTCAGACTTGATGCTGGTCGCTCAAGCCAAGAAGGCGAATAATAAAAGAAAAAATAAATGAAAACAAAAAATATACTTTGGTTCGGGGAGATAGGCATAAAAAACGTGCCGGAAGTAGGCGGCAAGAACGCTTCTCTGGGGGAAATGTACGTGAATCTGACCAAAAAGGGCGTAAGAATCCCCGACGGCTTCGCTATTACCGCGCAGGCTTACGAGAAGTTTCTCAAGGCCAACGGTTTGGATAAAAAGATCGCGGAAATATTTAAGGGCTTGGATGTTAAAAAATTGTCGGACCTGCAAAAGCGCGGAGCATCCGTTAGAAAAGTGATTCTTGAGGCATCCATTCCGGAGGACATGGTGAAGGAGATAGCCGAAGCGTACGAAAAGCTCTCTCTTAAATACGGAAAGGGGAATACCGACGTAGCCGTGCGTTCTTCGGCGACCGCGGAGGATCTTCCGGGAGCTAGTTTCGCCGGCCAGCAGGAGACGTATCTTAATGTCGTCGGCAGGGAGGAGCTTCTGGAGTCCGTTAAAAAATGTTTCGCATCGCTGTTTACGGACCGCGCGATTTCTTACCGCGAGGACAAGGGTTTTGATCACCTTAAAACCTACCTCTCGGTCGGCGTTCAAAAAATGGTGCGTTCCGATAGGGCGTCCTCCGGAGTCGCTTTTACTCTCGATCCGGATACCGGATTCCGGGGAGTCGTGGTAATAAACGGATCGTGGGGGTTGGGAGAACTTGTGGTTCAGGGAGAGGTTATTCCCGATGAGTTTCACGTAGCCAAAGAGCCGTTTAAGAAGGGGCATCCGGCTATCGTGTTAAAGGAACTCGGCAGCAAGGAGAAGACGCTTATATACGGAAATAAAGAAAGGACAAAACTGGTTATTACTTCTGTTCAAAAAAGGGATAAGTTCGTTTTGTCCGACGAAGAGGTTCTCCAGTTAGCGGGGTGGTGTTTAAAGATAGAGGAGTATTATAAAAAGCCGATGGACATCGAATGGGCGAAAGACGGAGTGCAAAACAAGCTGTATATAGTCCAGGCCAGGCCGGAAACGGTCCAGGCCGCGAAAGATCTGGAGACCATCGAAAGCTACGAGCTACAGAAACCAGGCAGGCTTATTGTTAGCGGAGCGGCTGTCGGATCGAAGATCGCGGAGGGACCGTCCAAGGTTATAAGAAGCGCTGAAAATATCAAGCAGTTCAATAAAGGAGAAGTTCTCGTGACACGGATGACCGATCCGGACTGGGAGCCGATAATGAAAATAGCCTCGGCAATAGTGACTGACGAAGGCGGAAGAACGTCTCATGCGGCAATCGTATCCCGCGAGCTGGGGATACCGTGCGTTGTGGGAACGGGGAACGCGACCGGCAAGGTTAAAAACGGAATGCATATTACGGTAGACTGTTCGAGCGGTATGGAGGGATTTGTCTGGGAGGGAAAAACAGAGTGGAGGAAGAAGGTATACAAGCTTAAGGAGTTCGTGAAACCTAAGACGAAGATAATGGTTAATATCGGCAGCCCTGATGAGGCGTATGAGTCTTCTTTCCTGCCGGCAAGCGGAGTCGGGCTGGCGCGCGAGGAGTTTATAATCGCCTCGAGAATAAAAATCCATCCATTGGCCTTGCTGTACCCCGAGAAGACCGACGCTTCGGTAAAATCGAAAATAAACAAAATTACCGCTGGGTACAAAAACGGAAAAGAGTTTTATGTTAATAAGCTTGCCGAGGGAGTCGCCCAGATAGGAACCGCTTTTTATCCCAACGAAGTGATAGTCCGCTTCTCGGATTTCAAGACCAACGAGTACGCCCAGCTTTTGGGCGGAAAATATTTCGAGCCGAAAGAAGAAAATCCGATGATAGGCTGGAGAGGCGCGTCACGGTATTACGATCCGAGATTCGAAGGAGCTTTCGGACTGGAGTGCCTGGCTATGAAGAAGGTCAGGGATGAGTTCGGGTTAACTAACGTTACTCCGATGATTCCTTTCTGCAGAACACCCAAGGAGGGGAAGGAGGTTATCAAGGTCATGGAGAGCTTCGGTCTGAAAAAAGGAAAGAACGGACTTAAGGTTTACGCGATGGCGGAAATTCCCTCAAACGTTATCCTGGCTGAGGAATTTTTGAAAGTGTTCGACGGATTCAGTATCGGATCGAATGACCTGACCCAGCTGACCGTCGGAATAGACCGCGATAACGTCGACCTGGCAAAGATTGCCGACGAGCGGAATGAGGCGGTGAGGATTTCGGTGGAGAGGGTGATAGAGACGGCCAAGAAGAACGGAAAATATGTCGGCATTTGCGGACAGGCTCCGTCCGACTACGAAGATTTCGCGACCTTTCTTGTCGGGAAAGGAATAGAAAGCATTTCTCTGAATCCGGATTCGGTCGTAAAAACTTCTGTTGCCATACTTAAGAAAGAGAAACATCTGAAGAAATAATGCCCAAGATTTCCGCGGCCAAAGGCGTAATAATAAACGACTCTCGCGGCGAGAAAACAATAGAAGTGGCGATTCTTTCCGGCGATATCGAGACCAAAGCTTCTGTACCTTCGGGCAAAAGCCGCGGCAAGCATGAAGCCAAGCCGGCGGAGCCGGAAAAGGCTCTGCAAAATCTTGATAAAATTATGCGCGCCGCCGCCCTGAAAGATTTCAGAAACATACGCGAGTTCGATGATTTTCTCCTGGAACTCGACGGAACTCCGGATAAAAGAAACTTGGGGGCGAATACGACCCTGGCGTTAAGCGTGTGTTTTGCCAGGCTGCTGGCTAAAGAGAAAAATATTCCTCTTTACGAGATTTTGAATAACGAAAGCGCATCCGCGTCTTCTTTCCCCAGGCTGTTCGCTAATCTGATTAACGGAGGGTTGCATGTCGATCACGATCTTAATCCTCTTCCTTTCCAGGAGTACTTGGTTATTCCGCAAGCGCATGATCCGGATGAAAGCTTGCGGTCGGTTTTCTCGTTTATCGAGTCCCTGAAAAGCATCCTAGTTTCCCGAGGGGCGGGAGAGCGGTTCGGAGACGAGGGTGGGTTCGTTGTCTCCGGAGTTAATCCCGAACTCGGCTTGGAGATACTAGACGAAACGCGGAGGATTCATGACGGCAATGTTGATTTCGGGATAGATGCCGCGGCGAGCAGTTTATACAGCGGAAAGGACGGAATTTATAAATGGAGAGAGAGCGGGTGGAATAACGAGGAGCTTGCGAGGATATACAAATGGATAGCGAAAAGATACGGCCTTCTCTCCATAGAAGATCCGTTTGATGAGGATAAAGAAGAAGAGTGGATAGGGTTCATGCGCGATCTCCGCGATAAGGAAGAAAGCGATTTGTGGGTTGTTGGAGACGACCTGACTGTTACCAATGCGGAGAGAATAAAAAACGCGGCGGAGGCGAATGCGGCGAATGCGGTTATAATAAAACCGAACCAGAGAGGGACCGTAAGTGAAACTATAAGAGCCGCCGATTTGGCGAAGCAGTTCGGTTGGAAGGTGATCGTTAGCCACAGGAGCGGAGAAACAGAGGACGATTTTATCGCCGATCTGGCTTACGGCATAGGAGCGGATGGACTCAAGGCCGGTTCTCCACTCCGGGGGGAAAGGCTGGTAAAATACAAAAGGCTAATAGAGATAAAGAAGTCGCTTGAAAATAAAGAACAATAAGCTTAGTAATGAAAATAATATTTTTTGAGATAGAGGACTGGGAGGAGGAGTATATAAAAGGCAAGCTTGCCGGGAATGAGATAAGTTTTTTCTCTGGGAAGCTTGATTTCCAAAATGTCTCCGAGGCGAAAGACGCCGACGCAATTTCCATTTTTACCGGTTCGAAGATAGGCGCTGAGCTTCTGAACGCCTTGCCAAACTTAAAAGCAATCGCGACGCGGACCACCGGTTTCGACCATATAGATTTGGAAGCGGCTAAAGCAAAGAATGTCGCGGTCTGCAGCGTCCCTTCGTATGGAGAAAATACGGTCGCGGAGTTCGCTTTCGGGCTGTTGCTTAATGTTTCGAGAAAAATATCCAAAGCGTTCGACCGGATACGGGAAACCGGGTCGTATAATCTCGATGGTCTGCGCGGATTCGATCTGAAGGGAAAAACTTTCGGCGTGGTAGGTACCGGAAGAATAGGCCAGCATTCGATAAGGATTGCCAACGGGTTCGGTATGAATGTTGTCGCTTTCGACGCTTATCCCAAGACCGAATTGCAGGAACAGTTAAACTTCAAATACGTTCCTCTCGAGGAACTATTCCGTTCTTCGGACGCCATAACGATTCATGTCCCTTATCTCCCGTCCACGCACCATTTAATTAATAAAACCAACATCAGCCAGATTAAAAAGGGCGCGGTGCTTATCAACACCGCGAGGGGGGCCGTTATCGAAACCGAGGCTTTAGTACAAGCGCTTAAAGACGGAACGCTTGGCGGAGCCGGTTTGGATGTACTTGAGGAAGAGGGGCCGACCCGGGACGAGCTGGATTTTCTTATGAACGGCCATCCGAACGAAGCCAATATGAAAACGGTTCTGGAAAACAACGCCTTGGTTGATATGGAGAACGTGGTGATTACTCCGCATAACGCGTTTAATACCAAAGAGGCTATCCTGAGAATTCTCGATACGACCGCGGAGAATATTACGAAGTTTGCGAGCGGGGAAGCGCAGAACAGAGTTTGCTGATTGCCTTCATGTTAATACCGCGGTTTCATTACACGCGCTTTTTAGGAGAAAAGGTTTGGAATTTTCCCCCGAATGACCGGTTATAAAGAAAAAGCTTTCGAGCTGCTAAACTCGCATATAAAAAACCAGGGTTT
This sequence comes from bacterium, assembly GCA_021839365.1. Lineage (GTDB taxonomy): Bacteria > Patescibacteriota > Minisyncoccia > UBA6257 > Colwellbacteraceae > JACWAO01. The sequence goes on from JAKCBB010000014.1 coordinate 14,022, forward strand.
AATCAGACACAACCTGGCCGCGGGCGCCTTAATGAAGGCGTTGGCAAAGTATTATCGCAAGGACGAAGAAGCCGGCCTCTGGGAGCTGGCTGGGCTGGTGCATGATCTAGATTGGGAAATGACGCAGAACGAGCCGGAGAAGCACACCGAGCCGGCGGCGGAAATACTAAGAAAAGAAAACTTTCCGCCGGAAGTAATCGAAGCGGTTTACCGGCACAACTTCCACGCCAACCATCCGGCGCCGGAAACTTTAATGGAGAAGACATTGTATTACACCGAGGAGGTAACCGGCCTTATTGTTGCCGCAGCCCTGGTCTTGCCGTCAAAGAAGATTTCCGATCTCACGGTGGAAAGCGTAATGAAAAGATTCAAGGAAAAGTCGTTCGCCAGAGGAGTTGATAGAGGGTTGTTGTTGGAAATGGAGGAGAAACTGGGGTTGAAAGTGGAAGAGCTTATAAAAATCGCTTTGCCGGCCTTATGGGAAATACACGAGGAGTTGGGTCTATAATTCAAAAGTCAAAATCGGCAACTTATTTTGACTTTTAAGTTTTGGGTTCCTATTATTCCTTTTGTCGGAAGGAAAGAGAATAAAACACATGGGGATGTTTGATCAGTTTAAGGCGGCCC
>JAKCBB010000042.1 GCA_021839365.1 bacterium
ACCCTATTCTCCTCCTAAGGAACCATGTTCTTTCCCCACTTTCGCCTCCCAACGAAAGAAAAGAGGCGAAGTCGAGAAACAACCTAGACGGCCGCTTCCTCCTGCGGAGCTTCCTCTGCGGGGGCTTCCGGTGTCTGCGCTTCCTCCAGCGGAACCACAAACTCCTGATCCTCTTGCGGCTGTGTATTCTCCGGTGTTATCTCCGGATTGACCGGCTGTTGCTGTTGTTCGTCCATAATTTTTATTTTCTTTATTGCTCTCGACCTTTTCGTTTCTCGTCCGGTTCACTGATCATTACAGCAGATTTGGTGCCGTTTTTCAATCCGATAATCTTCGTCAAAAGCCTTATGGCCTGAATTGTCGCTCCTTCTCGGCCTATGACCTGGCCCATATCGCTTCTTGCCATCCCGACTCTTATTACTTCTCCCCTCTCGTCCCTGGATTTTTTCATCGTTATCTCCTCCGGATTCTCCACTATCGCTTTCAGGACAAAATCCAAAAACTGTTCATCGCTAACCTTTTCGTTCATTTATTTTTTCTTTTTTATTGACCCGTAAACGCTCCCTCAAGGACTCTCAAGAGACCCACGACAACCGTTACCGTTCCTGCGGAAAATATGCCGGCAGTCGGTAATGCGCCAACCAGGTAGGCTAGAACGTATCCGATAAGCCCTATTCCCAGACCCTTCAGAAGGTTCGCTATATGTTTATTCATTTGATTTTGTTTTTAATTCCGACCTTTTAGCCAGCTCGAAACATTGGCGAGCCATTCCAATACCAAGTCTATCCAACTTTGAGCAGTTGCGGGAGTCACTGGATTCGGAGCCGGAGGCAAGACCGGAGGAGTCGGAAGATCGGCGACCCACGCTTCTTTGATAAACGGAATATAATTCTCATCGAAAAGGCCGTTTCCGTTCGATCCCCATTTTTCGCTCCAACTGTTTCGGAAGAAAATGCTCGTCTTGTTGTATCCGTAGGCCACCACGAAATGACCGCTCACGACTTGGGCCGGAGGACGGACCGGCAAGATATCGGCGGCGTTCCAGGAGTTTTGGCCTTCGGCGTTAGTCCACCACTCTCGGCCCAGTTGAACCATAAGAAGAACCGCCTTGTGGTCGTAAATCGCGTTTTTAATTCCTTGAAAACTTAAATCGGTCAGTTGGGCATAGCTTCCGAGCCTTCTTCCAAGGCCGTTCACATAGGCCGATTTGGGAATAAAAGAGGCGTTTGAGAAGTCCGCGTAATCAAGGCTTGTGTCGTCGGGAAAAAGAGAGTTGAGGCAGTAGCCGTATTTCTGGCCCTCCTTCATCACGGCTCGGCCGGTGGTTCCTTGAACCTCTGGAACTCCATCGAGGGTTTTGTCCAAGTCGTAATCGAACCGGCCGCTTAATTGTTCGGCGTCATTGGCGAGAATGCCGTAGAGAGCGATACCGGCTTCTCCCCCGCAGTTCGGCAATTTGCCCTGCATATATACCGGAACCATCGAAATATCGCCGATCCAAGAGTCGGGATAAACTTCGGGAACCGCCGTTCCCAGGTCTTCCGGTTTAAAATCCCTCTCGTCTTTAGGAGACTCTATCGCCCCAAAATTCCTGATTTCATCGGTCATCTGTTCTTAAGTTCTTATTTTCTAAATTAAGCGCATATCGCCAAAAAGTCAATTGTTTCATTGTTTTGTTTTGGCTAATTTTTCGTCCCACCAGCTTTTTTCCTTTTTAGACTCTTTCTCCTTCTCAAAATCCCTCATGGAAACCAGGTTGTCTTTTCGGATTTTTTCCTTAGCCGGAAGTCGGGGGCGTGGCGCGTCTATCTCGCCGATTTGACGGCTCACGAGTATTTCCAGCTTGAAAATCGGATAGTCGGAGGGGATGGAGTTTTTGCGCAGATGATACCTGATCGCCGGAGTGGCGCATCCGAACCACCTGCCGAGCCAAAGATTCGGAACCCCCTGTATCCTCAAAAGAAGCATGGTCTCCAAGTCTTTTTTATCGGTGAAAACTCTTTTTTGCATAAATCTTGTATAATAAAGTCGTGTTGATATTAGTTTTCGCAATACTCCTTCTTGCGGCGTTCGGAATCGTATCCGATCAATATTTAATCGCCGTATTAATCGGTCTGGTCGTCTTTTTTCTTCTTCATTGATTGGTTACGCCGGTCGCCCCCCTTATGGCGGCTTTCTGCAAGAGCGGGATAATGGCTCCTTTGTTAGCGGCCTTTGGTAACAGGGAAGGCGCAACAGGCCCGGAACTCTCTTTGAGAATTCCGTTTATTCTGCCTATGTCCCCGCTTTCTACGGCTTGTCGTACGGCGTCTGGATTGGAAGCGGCGAAGGCTTGAAGTCTTTGAACTATTTCCGGATCGGATTTGGCTATTTTATTTAGAATTGCCACCTGAAGCGGGTTGGCTATTGAATTGTCCGCACCCAACTTGCTTATTAAGTTGTTCGCCCCCTCCCCGGCAAGGGCGGACAGAACGTCTCCCAAACCTCCAAGTCCCATTGCGCTTGCCGCAATGGCCGCGACTCCCCCCATGGCGTGTCCTCGCAGCATATTGCCCAACCTTCCTCCCTTTACGGTCTGGCCGTTTATTCTCTTCAGAGCCTTAAGCGCCTGTTCGTGTGCACCGATGATCTGGTTGAACTCTTTAATCCCAGGAAGCCCGCTTTCGGTCGATAAGTCTTCTATCTTGGTTTTAACCGCGTTTCCCGCGATCCTATTGGCTTTTGCCATGTCTTTCGGAGAAACGTTTCCATATCCCCCCTTCCCCGCGAAGGATTCTTTTATTTTTTCCAAGTCGGAAGGCAAAACGTCTTTTCCCATTTGACCCTCTAATGCGTTAAACTCGTTGTCAAAATAAGACACGAGTTTGTTTTGCGTGTCTCCGATGAATTTTTGTTTAATTGCTGCCGTTATTTCGTTTTTAAGTTCTCCGAGATTAGAAGCGGTTCCCACCTTGTCCAGGGCGGATGCGCGGAGTTCCGATAGGTTCTTTATCACTTTATTAACGGCCGCTTGAGACGCAACGCTGTCCCACTTTCCGTCAACCGCATCCGGTAGCGCGCCTGCGTCTAAAATTACCTTCCCCAGGTTCATTCCCCTTGCGCTTGCA
>JAKCBB010000043.1 GCA_021839365.1 bacterium
CGAGATCGCACGCTTTTTCCGCCGCCAGTCTTCCGGCGCTGTCATTATCGAATCCTATAACCAGCTTGTCGGTAACTTTTCGGAGGGTCCGCAGGTGTTCTCCGGTAAGCGCGGTTCCTGAGGTCGCAACGGCATTTCTAATACCGTCCTGGTAGCACATCAAAAAATCCATCTGACCCTCGAGCAAAACCGCGCATCCGCTGTCTCTTATCTCTTTTTTGTTTTTCCATAACCCGTAAAGAAGTTTGGACTTCTGAAAAATCGGCGTCTCCGGACTGTTTACATACTTGCCAACACCTTCCCTCTCCAGTTCCGGGAGAATCCTTCCGGTAAACCCGACTATCTTTCCGAAGTGGTTGTGGATAGGAAACATCACCCTTCCCCTGAATCTGTCTATATACTTCCCGCCGTCCGTCCTGAAGGACAAACCCGACCTGACTATATCTCCAAGCTCGAACTTTCTTTCTATAAGCCCGACTGTCAGCGCGTCAAAACTCTCGGGGGCGAAACCAAGCTCGAACTCCTCTATCGTTTCCGTTTTGAGTTTCCTTCCCTCAAGATACTTAAGGGGCTTACTAGACGCGGCAAGCCTGTCTTTAAAAAAGTCGGCCGCTGCGCGCTGTATCTCGTAAAGAACGCCGAACTGTTTCTCTTCCGCCGGAGTATATCTCTTCAAATCGACGCCGGCTTTTTCCGCGAGAACCCTCAAGGCTTCATAGAACTCCAGGTTTTCGAAAAGAGAAACAAATTTAATCACGTCGCCGCCGGCATTGCATCCGAAGCAGTGCCATATCTGCCGCTCCGGAGAAACTATTAAAGACGGGGTTTTCTCGGCATGAAATGGGCAAACCGCCTTGAAATTGCGTCCGGCAGGCCGCAGTTCAACATATCCCTTGAGCACATCGACTATATCCAGCCGTTCTTTTATTTCCTCGATAGGAGATGGCATATTTCTTCGTAATAATAACCGGAACAGCTGGTACTTTAAAACAACCGATTGTTGCCTATCCCCGGCGCTTCTCGAGCGCGGCCACTCGTCGCTCAAGGGCGGAGAATTCTTCAATATCAACTTTTTTCTTAAGCGATCCTTTAATGAATCCTGTGTCTATTTTCACAATTTCCAAATCTTCGGCCACATGGCCGATCATTTCGGCATGGCGATCAAGTATCTCTGTGTGGCGATCAAGTATCTCTGTGTGGCGATCAAGCGTTTTTTGAATATCCCCATATTGTTCAGCCACTAATTGCACGTCATCGTGAACGCGCTCAATTATTACTCCTAACCGGCGTATTTCTTGAGCTGTAGAAAGCTTGTTATTCCCGCTGCTTTTTTTAGCCACGATTCAATTATAAAATCCGGGCCAAGCGTGTCAAATTTCCTGAAACTTGCGCTTTGGAACGCCTACAAAAACTCGAAAAACAACACAGCGATCAGTTATAAATCCCTAGTTGTTCCCTCTTTTTGCCGCCTGCTCGATCATGATGTCTAAGAGGCGTGGAAAGGTTATACCGGAGGCCGCGGCGGCTTTGGGAAACAAGCTGTTCTCGGTTAATCCCGGAAGCGTGTTTATCTCCAAGAGATATAACCTGCCGTCCGGCGAGAAAATAAAATCGCTTCTTGAGAATCCGTACGCACCTATTGCTTTATGCGCGGTTACGGCATCTTTTTGAATGCGTTCCACAACCGGCTCCGGCAGGCGCGCCACCATTTCTTTCGAGCTACCCGCCGAGTATTTAGCGTAATAATCGAAGAAATCCCCGACCAGGCTTTTTATTTCTATCGGCGCGAGTGCGACTACCCCGTCTCCGACTTCAAGCACGCTCTCCGTGATCTCAGTACCGTTTATATACTCCTGAACAATGGCTTCCCTGCCGAGTTGAAGCGCTTTTTGAACGGCCGGCCATAAATCTTCCGCGCGTCTCACTAAACTTACTCCCAAAGACGACCCCTGGTTGTATGGCTTCACAACCAAAGGAAGGTCTAAAGGAATATTCAGCGGATAGCCCTTTCTCCATTCCAAATCATAACCGCTCACGATCCTGAATCGAGGAACGTTCAATCCTAAAGAATTAAACAGCCGATAGGACAAAATCTTATTCATCCCAAGCGCGCTCGCCAACACCCCGCTTCCGGTATACGGCAGACCAAGGCGTTCCAATAGATCCTGAACCGTTCCGTCCTCTCCGTACTTTCCGTGCAGGGCGATAAAAGCGACGTCAGCCTCTTTAGACAATTCCTCGCCGCTTACCGGCCACTCTCCGTCCCTGCGAATATGCACGGGAAATGCGTTATATTTTAGAGGAGACAGGTTGGACAAAACATTGCGGCCGCTCAAAACCGAGACCTCATGTTCCGAAGACGGTCCACCGAATAAAACAGCAACAGATAGTTTTTTCACTGAGATTGAGTATGGTTCCGGCCCTCGCTCGTATGTAAACTAGACTTCATGTTTTTTTCCATTCAGTCCGTCCAGACCATAGTACCTGCCCGCGTTAAGATAAAACATAACGGCAAGGGCCGCGGCATAGATTATATGATCATCAACCAGAAATCCGTTCGGAACGAAGGGCAGGCTGTTGGAAGCAAAATAATAAAGGAGCATAAGCAACACGCCTAGGAGCGAGGAAAATCTGACCCATATTCCGAGGATCAGCGAGACGCCTAAGGCGAGAAGTCCCCACTCGTTTAAGATATTCACGATGCTTATTAATAAAGGATGTGCCAGCAATATATAAAATCCGTGAAAAGTCTTCGCCTGCGCCAGAAACCCGGCCGCGCTCCACGACGGATTAAGAACCTTTACTATGCCGGCATAAAAGAATAGCCAGCCTAAAAGGACGCGCAAAACGGACGTCGCTTTCGCCTGCAACTTGCTTAAGGTATTCATAACTTAATTTTAGTCCGGCTTTTGTTTTTTGAAACTGTGGATAAATCCGCCTGAAACTTAAAGCTTGGAACTCTCAACTCAAACCCAGGACGTCCCCGCGTCATTCTGCTTTGCTATGCCGCAACCCGCAAGCGAAAATCACCCGCCTCTTAGATTTAAAGGCTTTCCTCTTTCTCGGGCTTTTTTAAGTCCCTCATCTCGGTAA
>JAKCBB010000044.1 GCA_021839365.1 bacterium
CGGATGGGGGAACAACGGGACGCTCGAAGGATCCACGGACCTTCCTACGTGGACTACCTCAGGATGCCTGTCCCACGGAAGCTGCCTATCCTTTGACGGGAGCGATGATTATGTGGATGCGGGTAATAATGCCTCGACTCAGCTAAATTCCAAGATTAGTATTGTAGCTTGGGTGTATCTAATATCTACTTCTACCTATTTTTCAGTAGTCTCGCATGGAGATGACTCTTACAATTTTTATTTGCCATCTACTGGCTATAACAGCAAATGGCTCGACTGGGCTCAAGCTAGGGTTGCTGGTGCGGGGAGTTCAACGGGAACCCTTAACCCTAATACGTGGTATTTTATTACAGCCACAAACAATGCCGGCAATGACGTCAGTTACTATATTAACGGTGTATTACAAAATACCGATTCATTCACGAACACTTATAATTTTTCCTATAACCTTCGCATCGGATCAAGTTACTCTGAGGGGTTTTACCTCGACGGAATAGAGTCAGGAGTCCGTCTTTATAGTTCTATTTTATCTGCCGCTCAAATTCAGACGATCTATAACTCCGAAAAGCCGTCATAATTGCGGCAACTTCACATTTTCTTCCTTTTGTCCTAAATTAACCTTATGTATCCTTTTTCCAGGATAGAGAAGAAGTGGACTAAGCGCTGGCTGGAGTCCGGCGTTTACGAGCCGAAACTCAAATCAGCGAAAAAACCGTTCTATAACCTAATGATGTTCCCGTACCCCTCGGCTGAAGGCTTGCACGTCGGGAATGCTTATGCTTTTACCGGAAGCGACGTTTACGGAAGATTTAAACGGCTTCAAGGATATGATGTATTCGAGCCGATAGGTTTGGACGGGTTCGGAATACACTCTGAAAACTATGCCATTAAAAAAGGCATTCATCCGGTAAAGCAGGCGAAAATCTCCGAGAAGAATTTTTACCGCCAGCTGCAGATGATAGGAAACGGGTTCGCCTGGGACGAAAGACTCGAGACTTATGACCCGGAATATTACAAATGGACGCAATGGCTTTTTGTACAGATGTGGAAAAATGGTTTGGCTTACCGCAAGAAACAATCGGTCAACTGGTGTCCATCGTGCAAAACCGTTTTAGCCGACGAACAAGTCATTGCCGGAAAATGCGAACGCTGCGGAACGGAAGTAGAAAAGAGAGATCTGGAACAGTGGTTTTTCAAAATAACCAAATATGCCGATAAACTCTTGAAAAACCTGGACAAGATCGACTGGTCGGAGAAGGTAAAAATTGCCCAGCGCAACTGGATAGGTGAATCAAACGGAGCGATGATTTCTTTTAAAGTGCGCGGCAAACCGCAGTCCATAGAGGTGTTTACCACCAGACCCGATACTATTTTCGGCGCGACTTATCTCGTGCTTGCTCCCGAACACGCGATTGTCTCTGCTCTTAAGGGAGAAGCGGAGAATAAAAAAGAAATAGAAAAATACGTGACTGCGGCGGCGGATAAGTCGGAAGGAGAGCGTATTGTCGAGAAAAAAGAGAAAACCGGAGCCGAACTCAAGGGTATAAACGCCATTAATCCGGCCAATGGACAAGAGATACCGATTTACGTTGCGGATTATGTCATTTCTTCTTACGGCACCGGAGCGATTATGGCCGTACCCGCGCATGACGAGCGTGATTTTGAATTCGCCAAAAAGTTTCGTTTGCCGATAAAAGAAGTTGTCTCTCCGGTAAAAGACGAAACGTCAAAACAAGTTTCCGCGGCGTATACCGGCGCCGGATATCTCGTTAACTCCGGAAAATTCAGCGGCGAAAAATCGGAGGAGGCGAAAGACGGCATTATTTCTCATGTCGGCGGCAAAAAACTTACTACGTATAAGCTCCGCGATTGGCTTATATCCCGCCAGAGATACTGGGGCCCGCCCATACCGATGATCTACTGCGAATCATGTGCTGCTGCGAAGAAAGGTGAAAATAAGGAAATGCCCGGATGGTATGCGGTTCCGGAAAAAGATCTTCCGGTTAAGTTGCCGATGGTTGAAGATTTTCGTCCGACCGGAACGGGACATTCTCCCTTGGCGTCCGTTAAGTCTTTTTACGAAACGAAGTGTCCGGCCTGCGGCAAAAAAGCGGTGCGCGAGACGGATGTTTCCGACACCTTTCTTGATTCCGCGTGGTACTACATCGGGTATCTGGCCCTGTCAAAAAATCTTAAGCTCGATATCAAAAACGCGGAGTTCAAAAGAATAGCGGAAAAATGGCTTCCAGTTGATATGTATATCGGCGGAGCGGAACACGCTGTTTTGCATTTGCTTTATACAAGGTTTGTTGCCATGGCGCTAAAGGATTGGAAGCTTGTGGAGTTCAGCGAACCGTTTAAAACTTTCCGCGCTCACGGGCTTCTTTTGAAAGAAGGAGCGAAGATGTCCAAATCAAAGGGGAACGTTGTAAATCCCGATGAATATATCGCGAAATACGGTGCGGACGCGGTAAGAATGTATCTCATGTTCCTCGCTCCCCTAGAGCAAGGAGGAGACTGGTACGATTCCGGAATGATGGGAGTAGTTCGTTTTTTGGGACGCGTCTGGAATGCCGGTGAAAAAAAACCGGCGAAGCAGAAAGGCATCTCAGACTGGATGCACGCGCGTATTAAAAATATTACCGAAGACATTTCTTCCCTCCATTACAATACAGCTATCTCTGAACTGATGATGATTTTGAATCATTTTGATGAGGTAGAAATCGGGGAAAAAGACTGGCGGGCTTTCCTTATCATGCTCTCGCCGTTCGCGCCGTTTATAACCGAGGAGCTTTGGGAGACAAGCGGGAATAAATATTCAATTCATCATTCTTCCTGGCCAAAGTTCGATCCAAAGATACCTGTTCCGAAAAAGATCGAATTGATTGTCCAGATCAACGGAAAAGTCCGCGGGAAGCTTGAGGTGGATGGGAAAGTAACCGAAAAAGAGGTTCGAAGGCTGGCTT
>JAKCBB010000015.1 GCA_021839365.1 bacterium
TCGCCGCCGTTATCCACTTCTTCCCTTCTCCGGCTAAAGACTGGTTTCCTCCAGAGGCCGTGTAAAGAACTCCTCCGTAAATGATTATCGCTACCGCCAAGCCGATCATTATGCCCATTGCCCAGGTTAAGACGTTGCTGAAATCAGTTATGCCGAAGACCGCGCTTATGGCTGTGATAATAGGATCTTGATTCATTGCTGTTGGTTTTCTTCTCCAATACCGTTTTCCTCAACTTCTCGTTGCGGTTTGGTCGTTATTAAAGAATCCTCGCCTAAACTGGCGACAACTTGTATGGCCGCTCTCTTCAGACCGGCTATAAACAATCCGGTTCCCACCTCCGCCTCCAAAAGATAATTTTTCTCAACATCGGTCAGGTTGAACGCCTTGCCGGTAATATCGATCGTCGCAGGGGCCTGTTTTAAAAGAACTTGAAGAGAAGAGTTGGTTATAATCGGCCTTCCGTAAGGCGAATTTAAAAAATCTTCCACGTCCTGAGTAATGGTTGTCAGTCCTAAATAATATTTTCTGGCCCTTTTCGCCAAACCGAAGAGAAATGAGGCGCTGTCCGGATATTTCATTAACCACCACGCCTCGTCTATTATCATTATTCTCTTTCTTAAGTCGGCGCGGATCGCGTTCCAAATAAAATTAAGGATTATATACATCGCTATCGGCCTTAGTTCATCCTCTAAATCGCGAACAGAGAAAACTATGAGTTTATTTTGTATATCCACGTTTGTCGGGACGTTCGTGAATCCGGAATAACTTCCCTTAACGAACCTTAATAGCCGCGTTGCCATCTCCTCTCCTCCTTTTAATCCTCTTAAAACGCCGACTAAATCTTCTAATAACGGCGGCTCGGCCTTGGTAAAATCTCTACCGGGCGTAATGTCGCGCACCGCGTATGTTTCTATAAGCGCCTGGTCGAGCAGGGCCTCCTCCTCGTCGGTTATTTTCCCAAGCATCAGCTTTAACAATCCTGTCAGGTTGACTATATGCGACCGCAGAACCTCTCCGGGATCCTCGTCTTCCGGAACTATGGGGATGTCGAAAGGATTTATGTGATTTTCCGAATTCAGGGAAATTCTTATATATGTTCCCCCAAGCGTTTCTGCGAGCGACTCATATTCATTTTCCGGATCTATGATAATGTAGTTTGTTCCGAGCATTAAAGAGCGGATTACTTCCAGTTTGGTTGCGTAGCTTTTTCCGGATCCGGATTTGGCAAAAACCACCATATTGGCGTTCTCAAGAGAGAACCGGTCGAAGATGATAAGAGTGTTATTGTTTCTGTTGATCCCGTATAATATTCCGTTATCCGAAGTGAGGTCTAGGGAAACGAATGGAAAGGAAGAGGACGCCGGTCCGGTATTTAGAGACGTGCTGATGTCTAAAGCGTCTATTCCCAAAGGCATGGTGCTTTGCCATCCTTTTATTTGCTCAAAATCCGCGCTCCTTACATCGATAAGTCTGCTTTCAAGAATGGCGTTTATTTGCGATTCAAGCCTGTTCAGTTCGCTTGCCGAATCGGCATAGAGGGTGATGTAAACCCCGACCTTAAAAAGTTTCTCGGTCGCTTGCTGCAGCGAATCGCGCAGGGATTCCACGTCTTGATAAGCGGTCTCGATTGCGGGGTCTCTTACGAGTCCTTTCTCTTGGTTGGCTAATATCTGCGCCTCGAACTGCGCGGATTTCCTGCGCAGGTTTTTTAAGGCTATGTTTGTTTCTTCCGGATGAATGAATATGGAAATATCGATAAGCGCCGGAAAGTTTATTACTTCTGAAAACCAGCCAGTCGCGATAAACCTTGGATAATCAAGAATGAAAAGCGTCTTGGAAAACTTGCCGTCAGCCCTTATGTGCAGCGGGGCTATTTCTATCGATTGTGACGCGATTATATTTTCTTCTCTATTAGTTTTTTTCTCCTCGCGTTGCGTCACTTCCTCGTTTCCTTTTTCCACGGTTGTCGGGTTATAAAAATTATAATAAAGCTCGCGGAGTTCGTTGTCCTCAAGCGCCACCGCTCGCAACCCTATCTGCCTTAAACCGCTGACTACCCTGTCGACGCGCTCCTCAAGTCGTTCCTGCTCTCTTTGAGGAGTATCTATTCCCGCCGATTCTTCCTGTGCCGCGTCGTTCTCTTGTCCTTTCTTTTTGCTTTTTGATTTTGATGACGGAAGCGATACGGAAAAAGTTTCATAAGGGACGACCACGAAAAAGCTTTTTACCATTACTTCGTTCCCCTCAATGAGAGATTCTATAAAATCTATGTATGCGCCTATCTCCTGCGAAGCCGCTTCATCTTCCTCGTTTTTCATCCGCTCCTGCAGGCTGTCGATATACCCGTCGATGTTTAATTTTCTCGTGTGAACTATTATCTGCAAAGAGAAATCGAGCGAGTTCAATAGATTTTGATAGCCGGAGATTATGAGGTTTTGCTCTTCCTCGGATTTCAGATTAAAATTTAGCCCGTCAACCAGAACGACTCTTCTTAGGGCGCCGCTCTTTAAGACGACAACCCCGTCTTTAATTTTTTTAATTTCAACGAGTTGCTGGGTTGAAGGAACTTGTGTTTTTTTCTGCATTTTTTGTGTGGTCGGCATACGTTTATTTATAATCCACGCGCTTAGCCAGCTGGCTCTCGCCGGTGATCTTCCTTATAACTTCGTACTTTTCCTGTATTTCGTCCTGGTCTTTTATTTCTCCCGCCAAGGGTTTCTCCCGGTGGGGTATTGCGTTTTTTGTGGTCTGAAGTTTGCTCCACAAATCTTTCAGACCAGTGCTTGCGGCTGCAACAGCCGGTTTGTGCGCGGGTTTTGGCGTGACCCGGATCGCAGGCGTTTCCGGCGCGGAAACAACGGGAATTTTTTCTTCAGTAACAGGCTTTTCTTGAATAATTGGTACCGCTTCGATCTCCGGTTCCTCGGCAGGAACCGCCTCTGCCGAGGGTAGTTTAACTTCCGTAGCAGTGGGGGCGGACTCGCTTCGCCGCAGCTCTTGAGCGGAGGCGGCCGGCTGTTCCTCCGGCTCCGGATGTGGAGGGGTAAAAACAGGCGCTTGCGGCCTTATAACCGGAGCCTGCGCAATAGAAACGACAACTTCAAACTCTTCGCTATAAGTATATAAATGAGGTTCCCATAAATATATGAAAGCGTTCATCGCAAAAACAAGCATCGGCCGGCCGTTTATTTGAATGAACGCCAGAGCTGTGGACGCTCCGCCGAGAACGACAACAACTACTACCCAGAGCCAGGTTTGCAGTATGAAGAAAGATAAGAAAACCAGCAGGGCGGCTATGGCAAGGTATATGAACTGGCGAAGAGTCAGCGGCCCAACTATCTTATCCTCGGTTTCTATAAACTGCGGAACCTGAAACTGCATTATAAGTAAATAATAACGGAAAATATCGGAACTTGGAACTCGGAGCCCGGACTCTTGGTTCTGGAATGCGTACTCCGGACCCCCCCACAATCATTACTTGTCGTTCTGAGGGTATTGCTGAAAAGTTCCGGTTTTAAATCGAAACTCGGAATCCAGAAAAACAGAAGTTCAGATCAAAAGCAAAAAAGTTACCTGCGCAGATAACCTTGATATTGGTTTATCCAATAGGCAGGTCTTTTAGGTTAATCGTATTCTCTCCGCCTGTAACCCGCTCGTTGTCCGAAGAGCTCTTTTTTAAATTAAGCACATTCTGCGGATGAATTGGAGGCAGCTCTTTTTCTTCCTCTGGTTTGGAAACCGGCGTCCTGAACTGCGAATAATTCACGACGCGCGTTTCATGAGGTGTCTCGAAATGCCGTTCGTCGCCGGAACCGGAAAATCTCGGTGAAAATAATTGCGCGCGCTCATCTGCTTTTTGTGGAGTCTGCTGGTTTGGCTGCTCTGGTTGAACTTCGACCGGTATAGACTGTTCGGCAGTGATAGGCCCTTGAGCCTGTTTCTCGGGAGCTGGCAATCCCTGGATCTGCTGAGACTTTACGGGCGCGACTGTTTCCGGAAGGATATTGTGCATGATAAACGGTTCAGGTTCGGAGGCGCGCTCCTGGTGGGTAAAAGAAGTTTTCTCCTCTGCAGGAGGACGTTGGGTTTGGGCATCGGGCCGGTAGCTTGTCTCCGGCGACATGATGCCGAATGCGATTAAATCGTTTTTAATAGGATTCAATAATTTTTCATTAATATCCTGAACTGCCAGCCGTGTTTTTTCTTCGCCGACCAGCGGAGCGAGCTTATCTTTAATCTCGATCCAAAACTTGTCTAATGTTATCTCTTTGGTTTCCAAATCGGCTAGGGCTTGAGGTATGATCAGCTGGTCATCTTCGTTTAAATCTAAATAATTATGAATTAGTTCGATGATATCAGAAAATTCATCTGAACCAAACCACTCGCGTATAGGATGCGGAACACTCGAAATATTATTCATTTTAACAATTCATATTTATGGATATGGATAAGAACGCCAGATATTTATTAAGTCCGGGTTTCTTCTTTTTCCCTTTCCTCCTTTTTCTATGTAATCTATTAAATCTTTTGTTCCGTTTTGCATATCGGCCAACTTGGGATTTCCGGCGTATGCTGTATCCAAATCTCCCCCTGTAGCGAGTCTGGTCTGCATGGCTCTGATAGCTTTGACAAAATTCTCCTGTTCTTCCGGAGTCCCCGCCAATATTTTTTGAGCAACCTGTTGGGGGGTTAAGCTTATCAAAACAGCCTCGTGTTCCATGAGCCTTGTTTTATTGGGGGACTTCAGGTCATCGGGGGATATCGGTATCGAGGCCTCCTTAACTTTGTCAGACGACATCTTGCTGGCGGTCTTCTTGATTTCCTTTAAGTAATCTCCTATTTGAGCGGGGCTGGCGTCTACATTGGCAAGCGCGGCGGACAATCCTGGCCTTGCAGACAGAATATCTTTTTGCGCCCCCACGCTGGCGGCGCTCTTTAATAGAGGAACAATTTGCTTGTCGTTTAGCTTGTTAAGCTGTTTTTTATCAATTAAGTAGCTTAGCAGGGCAGCCGACTCCAAAGGGCTGCGGGCAAGGTTTCCTAATGTGGCGGTCCGCTTGGCCATTGCGACCACGTCGATGGGAAGCCTTGTGTCAAGCTGCTTCTTGCGGTTTTCAATCGACTTGGCGACGTTAAATTCATTAGTTTGCGGAATCTTGCCAAGTCCGCCTTGTCCGAGAACCTGCCTGTATTGCGGCGGCAAGGCTACGCCGCTCAAGGTTTTACTAGCCGTCCCAAAGAATCTGGCTTTGGCATATTGAGTCTGCGATCCTAGCCATGTTTTGCTTTCTTGGCCGGCCTTTTGCGCCGCTTCGCTTCTCAGTTTGGACCTTGCGGCCAGCGATCCGGAAACGTTGGTCAGCATCTGGGCCGACCGGCCGATAATGGTTCCGGTAGCGGCCATGGCTATCGCCCCGGCCGCTCCGCTCATTTTTATCGCCCCGTATAATCCTATCAGGTTAACAATTATTATCGCGGCAAGTTGGATTACTAGCGCGGAGACGGCAACGCTTTCACTGCCGCCCTGAGCAAAGTTAAGGTTTTGCGTTCCTGAGAACGATGTAAGGGCATCTGACAATAAGTGGCTTATATATAGAAGAAACAGAATCATTGGGCCTATTACCACCCAGTTTATAAACTGCGACCACCAGCCGGAGAAAGCGTCGCCCCCCTTTATTCCAGGTATGGATATCTTAAAACTCGGGAAGATAAGTCCTAACCACGAAACAGGCATTATAGCAACAAGAAACACCAGGAACGCGAACCTTACGAGAAATACAACCGCGATGGCAATCAGGGTAGCCGACCATACGAGGGAAATTATTGCTCCTATGGTTACCGAGACCAGCGGCCGAGAAAGAGTAACAAAAACGGTGTTTAATACCTTTTCGATAAGATTTATATTCCCGCTTTGCTTAACGTTTTGTATGACGGTGCTAAGCAAAGAATTTACGCCGCAGGTTATCGAAGCAACGTTATATCTGGAAACAAGCGCTACCTCGTTTCCGAAGTTAGTGGGAATGTTGTGGCTGCCCGGAGTATATTTCTCTCCGGTAGCCGCGGCAGCAAACACATAGGTTACGGTATTGCCGGCGTCTATAACTACCCCGGCAAAAAAGAAACCGAAATTTATTAAAAGAGCGGCGGCTATGACTTTGGTTAGGTTTTTGGTTCCGCCATACTTGTTATTGCGGAACATTGTCCCGAAAGCGATGATTATAATCGCTATTACAAAGCCTACATTTACCAAATCTAATAAAACCCCATAGATGATTTTTACCGTTGGTATATCGAGGACGACCGTGTTCAAATAGAGAGCAAAATTTAAAATAGGCCCTATTATCCACATGATAACCGTGGCAAACAGACCCCAGATGACCGCGCGTGTAAAATGCCGGGTGAATAAATCGGTTATCTGCGACAGTCCTTCTCCTACTCCAAACTTACTGGCGACTCCGCTAAGCGCGTCGAGTCCGACATATTCGGCAAACCCTCCTCCGACAAGACCCGTATACGTAGCCCAGCTATAGAGCTGGCTTTTAGAACACGCTGAATCCAGGCTATCGGAAGGAGCCTGTGCCGATGTCGTGGCAGAGAGTTCGCACGTTCCGGTAGCTATCCCGTTGTTTGCTAAATCGTTTGAATTAATATTGGCGCATACATATCCGGAGTTACATGTACCTTGGCTTCCCGCGGCGTTAGTCGTGCATACGGGACCGTTCTGGCCGCCGCTGGACTTCGTGGCTGTGGAATTTGCGGAATCTTGGGGTACGAGGTTGGGTACCGGCGCAGCCGCTCCGGCCTCCAGCTGCGCCAAACTTGGTTTAGAAGAAGCCGGGCTGGCGGCAAATACTCTTCCCATAGAAAGAGTTAGGGTTATAACCAGAAGAAAGACCGCCGAGACCTTCTTTAGCATTTCCTAAATAATATCACGTTATTTAATGAAACACACTGGCTAATTCTTTAATTTTATCTACGTCAAGCGTCTGCGGGCGGGAGACGGAATCTATCTTGAGAATAGCGAGCTTTTCTTGTGCGCGCTTCTTTTCCTCAATCGGCAGTCCTTCCGATAAATTGTTCAAAATTGTTTTGCGAGGCTGCTTAAAGAGCTTTTTTATAAACGGATAATATTTTTCGGCGGCGATTTTCTCCGCGTTTTCTGTCGTTGCAAGAAGCAATAAGGCGGAATCGACTTTTGGCGCGGGTTTGAATTTTTTAGCGCTTATTTTTTCGAGAATTTCCGGTTCTGCCCAGAACTGGACGCTTGCGGCAAGCAAGTTCATCTCCGGCGGACGGGCCGTTATTCGTTCCGCAACCTCCCTTTGGATAACAAGCGCGGTCAATGACGGTTTCCGCTCCAATCCGGAAATAATCCTTAAAAGATAGCCGGTTATGTAATAGGGTATATTGCCCGCTATCTTATATCCGACGCCGGGCAGTTTTTCCTCGCTTATCGCCTCGGGGAGAAGTTTTAGGGCGTCACCGTGAATAATCCGCAGATTGTCGTTACGAAGCTTTTTAGACAGCTCTGCCGCCAACTTCCCGTCTTTTTCTATTATGATAAGCCGCCTCGGTTTTTTCTTTAGAATATGTTTGGTCAGCTCTCCATGACCCGGTCCGATTTCAATCACAACATCCTCCGCGCCGATACTTAACGAGTCGGCTATTTTTCTTAGAACCGAATCGTCTTTTAAAAAATGTTGTCCTAGTTTTTGCGACATTTAATTTCTTAAACCGCAAGCCGCGCGACATGGGCCGCATGACGCACCACGACCATGTTTCGCGTTCCGTGTCCGCGATTTATTTTTGAATAATTCCATCCTCATCTATTGTAGGAAGGCCTTCGCCGGCCGCGAGAAGTTCGTCTGGAATTTCGTATATGAATCTCGATGGGAAATCGTAGAAACTTATCGTCAACTTCTTTCTGGCCCTGGTCATACCAACATACATTAATCTTCTTTCTTCTTCTATTTCCTCCTCGGAGTAGAGAGACCTTTCGTGCGGCATAAGCCCTTCGTTTATCCCGACAAGATACACTTCGTCGAACTCCAGCCCTTTTGACAAGTGCATAGTCATCAGCTTTACCGCAACGGCTCTTCCGGCGCTATTTCTCGTGGAGGAACGATCAGACGACTCTAATAAAGAGATTCTTTCAATGAATTCTACGGAGGTTTTAAACTCCCCCGCGAACCTCTTAAGTTCGTTTATGTTTTCCACTCTCTCCTCGTAATTATCGAACTTGTCTTTCAGAAGGCGCTCGTACTCCGCTGTTTTTAAAAAGAACTCGACGAGCATTTCCGCGCTTGAGCTTTGCGCGGCTCCCGGCAGTCTTTCCTGCAGGGCCCTAAATTGCGCGCGCCGCAAGCTTTTGTTCAATCTTTCCAAACTCGATTCATCGCGCGGATTAACCGCATAACGGATTCCCGCAATGATATCCCTGATTTCTTTCCTGTCGTAAAATTTCAATCCCCCGTAAATTTCATAAGGAATAGACAGCGAGTTAAGGGCCTGTTCCAACTCGCGCGATTGGGCGTTTGTCCTGTATAGAATCGCGACGCTTCCTTTGTCGGAACTTCTTAATATGGAATTGGCGACCGTCTCCGCTTCGTCCCGCGCGCCGTACGCGCTTACGATCCTTACCGGTTCCCCCGAAGGATTTTTTGTCCAAAGCTCTTTCTTTCTTCTCTGCTTGTTGTTTTCTATAACCGCGGCCGAAGCGGCGACTATGTTGCCGGAAGAACGGTAATTCCTCCCCAGGTTCACCGCCTTTGCTCCCGGCCAATCTTTTTCGAATGCTAAAAAATTTCTGAAATCAGCTCCGCGAAATTTAAAAATGGATTGGTTGTCATCGCCCACCACGTTCAGATTCCTGTGACTCTCGGCTAAGAGTTTAACAAGCGCGTATTGGCCGGTGTTAACATCTTGAAACTCGTCTACTAATATATACGCGTATCTTGTTCTGTGTTTCTCCAAAATACCCTCGTTTCGGTTTAGCAGAATAACCGGTTTTTGAATCAGGTCGTCAAAATCAAAAGAGTTTTGCCTTAAAAGTTCGTTTTCATATTCCTCGAATACCCGGCGAATTTCTATTTTTAATCCGTCGGTTGATACAAGTTGATCCTTAATACTAGAAACCTCTCTTTTTATTTTTGCCGCGGGATACTTTTCATTCGGCAGATTAAGGGATTTGATAATTTTTTTTATCAGTCTCATCGAATCGTCCTCGTCGAAGATGGAATACGACTCCGATCTCTTAAAGCTTCCCGCTTCTTCGCGTAAAATTTTTGCCCCGAAAGAATGGAACGTTCCCAAAAACGGAAGCTCGTATTCGAGAAGGTGCGGAATGCGTTTTAAAACCCGGCCTTTCAATTCCTGCGCCGCCTTGTTGGTAAAGGTAATCGCTAGGATTTTATTTCCCGGAACGCCGGAGTCAATAAGCTTGATTATTCTCTCGGTTAGGGTTTTTGTTTTGCCGCTCCCCGCGCCGGCGGAAATAAGCATTGGCCCCTCGCCATACAGAACCGCCTCAATCTGCTCCTTGTTCAGCGGCTCTGGCGAGTATTGATTAAAATCATTGTTTTCTGGTATCATGTAAAACATTAGTACAATACCGCAAAACTTAAGAAGTTGGCTAGATTTTGTCCAGCGGGATGCTAAGGTGTGGTTTAATTTGCCCATGATCCCGGTCGTTGTGGTTCTTACTGTCGCGCTAATAGGCGCTTTTTTGGGTGGCTTTTTTGGTAGAAGTAACTATGCGGATAACGCGGTTGCTGTCGTGCCGTCGGTTGCTGTCGTTTCGGGAATCCAAAACGGCGCGCTGATAAACAGCAACGGAACGATAGACAACCCCGACGCCGCCGTTTACGGATATCTCGCCATGGCCGATGTCAACAACGGTTCTCTTATAAGTCTTTCCAACCCAAGCGGAAAGACGCTTAAGTCCGAAACGCAGTTTTTAAGCTATTCATCTAACAGCACCAGTTCGATTCTTGAGGCGATAGCCTTTAAATTTAACGTTCCTCTTCAGGCTCTGCAAAGCATCGCGAACGCAGGAAACTGATCTTGCGCCGCGGATCTCGAATCGCGAATGCGGTCCGTCTTCATCGGTCAGCGAATAACGAAACGCGCCGCGCGATTCAGTATTTAAGACTTACGATTCGCGTATTCTCAAATGAAACGCTTCGGCAGCATGTTCTTCCCTAACAATATCCTCTCCGGCGAGGTCGGCGATCGTCAAAGACGTTTTTAGAAGCCTAAAATATCCTCTGGCTCCGAGTAGCGACTGGTCGAATACGGATTTTAAAAACGAAATCGCGCCCCTATCCAGTTTTATAACCTGCTCGCAGATTTTCGAACTCATCTCCGAATTTGTAAAAAACGGCAAATTATTTTTCCTAAATCTTTCTCTTTGTCTGATTCTTGCCGCGGCCACCTGTTCGCGCAGACCAGAAGAATCCGGTTGCGCCTGTATAATATTTTCCAACTTGAGCCTTGGAACGTTTACTTGGATATCAATCCTGTCCAACAGCGGGCCGGATATTTTCTTTTGATAGTTCCATATCTCCGAAGCGGTACATTTACATTCTTTCTCCTCGTCTCCCAAAAATCCGCACGGACACGGATTCATCGCCGCCACGAACATAAACTTAGCCGGAAACACCAAACTGTTTCTCGCGCGGGAAACGATGACCGAGCCTGACTCTATTGGCTGGCGGAGAGACTCCAAAACATCGCGCTTGAACTCTGGAAGTTCGTCTAGAAATAAGACTCCGCGATGAGCCAGGCTTATTTCTCCCGGGCGTGGATTTTGCCCTCCTCCGATAATAGCAGCGCTTGACGACGTGTGATGCGGCGACCGAAACGGTCTTTGCGTAAGATAGTTTCCGTTAAGCAAACCGGCCGCGCTCCAAATCCTCGAAGCTTCTATCGCTTCGCGCAGCGACAAAGGAGGGAGTATTGAATTGATCGATTCGGCAAGCATGCTTTTGCCGGAGCCCGGCGGGCCGCTCATTAAGATGTTGTGTGCCCCGGCAGCTGCCACGACTAACGCTCTTTTTGCCGCCTTCTGTCCTTTTATCTCTGATATGTCTATCGAGTGTTTGGATTTGGGAACGAATTCGGTAGTAGGATGAGTTTTTATTTTAATGGTGCCGTCAAGATGGTTGAGAAGTTCGCTTAAATTCTCAACAGGGACAACTTCTATTCCTCTTATAAGCGCGGCTTCGCTGGCGTTCTCTTTCGGCAGAAAAAGATATTTGAACCCCAGTCCTCTTGCCAAAAGGGCAAAACTTAAAACTCCGGAAGCCGGTCGCAATGTCCCGTCGAGCGCTAACTCGCCGACAAACATTTTCGCGCTTGTTTCAAATAGAGAGATTTGATTAGTCGCTAATAAATACCCGACAGCAATCGCCAGATCATAATGGCTCCCGGCTTTTTTAAGATCCGCCGGCGCCAAGTTGACTGTTATCTTTCTGTTTTCTCTGTTCGGAGGCTTTAATCCGCTGTTTTTAATCGCGGAACTTACCCGTTCTCTCGCTTCGGATAACGCCTTGTCAGCCAATCCGACGATGTTTAATTCGCGCAGACCAACCCCAAGATCGGTTTCGACTTCTATAAGACGCGCTTCGATTCCGACAAGCTCAGCTGAGTAAACTTTCGAAAGGTTCATTTTATGAGCGGTGTCCCGCCCGCTTTATTTAATATTAAATGATTTCTATTCGGCTGCTTTACAATTTTGGCAGAGTTTTGATTCCGGTGCCGCCTCTAAAACTTTCTCGTCTATCTCCTTGTGACATTTTTCACACAAACCATAAGCCCCGCCATCTATTTTATTTAAGGCCGTCTTTATCTCTTCAAGCCTCTCTTGAAGCGGAGCGATCTCTCCAGCCGCGTTCATAAATTCCTCTACTTCGTCGGCTTTTTCCTCGCCGTGCCTATCGTCGTCGCTGCTTCCCATATTATAATCGCCAAGCTCTTTTATATCTTTTTCTAATCGCGCTTTTTCCTCTAACAGCGCAACCTTGAATCTTTCTAAATCTTTCATATTTTAATTGTAGTGATTAGGAAATTAAAAATCAAAAGAGAAGCGGATAGCTATAGGTAACCATGATCAGAAAGACAGGGATATAGTGTTCGTCTTTTAATCTCTAGCGAATAGCGGATGATTTTAAATATTTTCAACCAAAGTTATATCACAATATTTTATGAATCTTGTCAATAGCACATCTGGAAGTTTGGACATTAAAGAATATTTTTCTTTCGGCATCCGGACAGAAATAAAATCAATTTTCCATCCGTTGTCGGATAGATTTGTAAATCTGTTTGCAAAATACTCGCAAATCTTCCTTAGTCTTTTTATTTTTCCATTATCCATATGGTCCTCCGGAGTCGGAAAATTAGTGCCAGCGAATACAGACGATTTAACTTCCATAAACGAAAGTTCATTATCGGGAGATTTCGATATTATATCTATCTCTCCCCAAGGTCTTCTAAAGTTCTTGTCGATCACCTTGTATTTTCTTTGCTTAATATAAAGAAAAGCTATCCTTTCTCCCAACTTGCCAATAGACGAAGTCTTCATCGTTTGAATTATATTATAAATTTAACAAATGTTTCACGTGAAACAATTTTCTCCAAAACCCGGGTTTTTAGTAAAAATGTTTCACGTGAAACATTTTTACTAAAATCTTTAAGTTAAAACCCAGCCGCTCGCCGCAGTAAGGTTAAACAAAATTGTTTCACGTGAAACAAAATGCCTAAAATGCCGCTTTTTGTCAAAATGTTTCACGTGAAACATTTTACATATTTATATCAGATAAAATACGTCATGCTGAATAGTTAAAATATAGATATAGACTAAAACCATTAGGTTTAGCTGGTAAGCTTTTTTAAAAAACAATCAGATACGAGGACGTCTATTTTAAGCCAAAGATCG
>JAKCBB010000016.1 GCA_021839365.1 bacterium
GTGGGATACTGGCCCCTCAATGAAGGATCTGGGACGACGGCGTACGACGACTCCGGATGGGGGAACAACGGGACGATGGAAATACCCGGCGACCTACCCGTTTGGACCGCGTCAGGCTGCCTGACCAATAAGCCATGTTTGAGTTTTGACGGGACGGATGATTTTGTCGTTACGAACAATTTTTCTTTCATTTCGAACATAAACGCTCCCCATTCGGTTTTTGCCTGGATCTATAACACGACGAGCAGCAGCGCAATCCAGTCCGTGTTGAATTACGGAGAATACAGCGACAGCTACAACGCAACCGCTTTAGCCGTGTCAAACGATTATTTAGGCTGGGCATACAATGGATGGTACGGCGATTTTGTTTCAAGCAATCTAGTCGTCCCGCTAAACAGCTGGGTTTTCGTGGGTTTTGTGAGAACGGCCGGCAACGTAACCATTTTTCTTAACTCCTCCGCGGATGTTGTCAATCAAAGCGTATCCGCTACCGTGATTACATCCAATCCTTTTACTATAGGAACGGCCACTAGAAATAGCACGAAGGGCGGGTATTATAGCGGCAGGATAAGCAAGGTATACGCGTTTAATAACGCAATCACATCCGCGCAGGCAGAGGCTTTGTATAACTCGACAAAACCGTGATTGCGATTCTCGTTTTGAAAGGCGCAGGACGAAAAACCCTTCATATTATTCTAAGAAAAGAGGTTTAGGGATATAATGAGGAAAACATGAAGATAAAAATAGACATTAATATAAATGTCAACAAGGTGATAAAATATATGGTGCTTACCGACCTTATATTCACCGGCAGCTGGAGTTTTATACAGCCTATTTTCTCCATTTTCGTAATCAAAGATATCGCGGGAGCGACTGTCGTCACCGCCGGCGTGGCCGCCGCTCTTTACTGGATAACAAAGTCGCTCCTACAGATTCCAATCGCGACTTTCTTGGATAAAACAAACGGAGAGAAAGACGATTTCTACGCCTTGGTTTTTTCAGTGACTCTTGCCGGGTTTGCGGCTTTCAGTTTTATCCTGGTGCGCACTGTCTGGGGGCTTCTAACCGTCCAGATACTTTATGCGATAGCCATGGCGTTTTATATACCGGCATGGTCGGGGTTGTTTTCGAGGCATCTGGACCAGAAAAGATACTCTTTCGACTGGTCGCTTGATTCAACGGCCATAGGTTTAACGGCTTTCATAACTTCTTTATTGGGGAGCATTTTGGCGGAGTGGCTTGGTTTCCAGATAGTATTCCTTATCGTGGGGGCGTTTTCTTTAACCTCGGCGCTAATGCTTTACTTCGCGCCGAACATATTCCTTCCGAAGCAGACATCAAAAGGAGAACCCCCGGTTGCGCTAAAAGACCATTCTTCTCCTACGAGCGTCGGTTAAAGCCGGCATAAAGTATAATAAAAATATGAATAACCAGGAAATCGCCGGAGTTTTAAGGGAGATAGGCGAATATCTGGAGATGGACGACGTGCCTTTTAAGCCCCGCGCATATGAAAAAGCCGCAGAGGTCGTTTCAGGAATGGAAGAAGAAGTAAGTGAAATCTATAAGAAAGGAGGAATAAGGGCGATTGAAGAGATTCCCGAAGTCGGGATTTCCATAGCGGAAAAAATCGAAGAACTTATAAAAACCGGAAAACTTAAGTATTACGAACAGCTGAAGAAAAAAACGCCTGTTGATTTTCCGAGCTTTGTCGGACTCGAGGGCCTCGGGCCGAAGTCCATAAAGAAACTTTACAAGAAACTCGGGATAAAAAATATTAAAGACCTGGAAAAAGCCGCGGAATCCGGAAAAATAAGAAAACTCGAGGGATTCGGCAAAAAATCGGAAGAAAAGATATTGGCCGGGTTGAAGTTTGTGAACCGTTCCAAAGGGAGGTTTCTCTTAGGAGAAGCGTTGCCGCTAAGCGAGACGGTAAAAGAAAGACTGTCTTCGCTTGCGGAGGTTAAGAAGATAATAATCGCCGGTTCTATCCGCAGGAGGCGAGATACGGTGGGCGACATGGACATACTGGTAACCTCGGATAATCCCAAGCCGATAATGGACAGGTTTATTTCCCTGCCAGAGGTCGCGAGAGTTTTGGCGCGCGGAGAAACAAAATCATCGGTTAAGTTCAAAGGCGGGATAGACGCCGATTTGCGCATCGTTAAAGATTCTTCGTACGGAGCCGCTTTGAATTATTTTACCGGATCGAAAAGCCATAACGTGGCTTTGCGGCGGATAGCGATGAAGGAGGGATGGAAGCTCAATGAGTACGGTTTGTTTGATAAAAAAGGAAAACAGATTGCCGGGAAAAATGAAGAGGAGTTATATAAAGCTTTCGGCATGGATTATATCGAACCGGAGCTTCGCGAAAATACCGGAGAAATCGAAGCGGCCAGGGCCGGAAAGCTGCCGAAACTGATAAGATACGGCGATTTGCAGGGAGATCTGCAGGTACAGACGGAATGGACGGACGGAACCGCCTCGATAGAAGAAATGGCCGTGCGCGCCGCCAAGCTGGGGTTGAAGTATATTGCCATAACCGATCACACGAAGCGTCTGGCGATGGCTAAAGGATTGGATGAGAAGCGTTTACACGATCAGGGAAAAGAAATAGGCCGCGTTAATTCCCTTCTTAAAAAGAAGGGAGTAAAGTTAACGGTCCTGAAAGGGGCGGAGTGCGATGTTTTAAAGGACGGGAGCCTTGATTTAAAGAATGAGGCATTGGCCAAACTGGACGTGGTCGGCGTGGCGATACACTCGTATTTTAATTTGCCGGCCGCGGAACAGACCAAGCGCCTCAAGAAAGCCATGAGCAGTCCGCACGCGGACATAGTTTTCCATCCGACAGGCAGACTTATCAACAAACGCGCTCCATACGAAATAGACATGGATGAAATAATCGCCCACGCTAAAAAAACAAAGACCGCTCTTGAGGCGGACGCGCTTCCCGAAAGACTGGACTTAAGCGATGAGCATGTAAGGAAATGCGTGGAGGCCGGAGTAAGACTCTCAATAGACTCGGATGCGCACGCCCTGGCACATCTGGAATTTCTTCCTTATGGGATAGCGCAGGCCAGAAGGGGATGGGCAAAAAAGAAAGATATTGTCAATGCCTGGCCTTTGGAAAAAATGCTAAATTTGTTAAAATAGAAAAATACCACAATGCAAAAAGAAATATCTGCAGGAGTAATAGTCTTCCGCAGGGACGTTAAAGGACCAAGATTTCTCCTTCTATATCACGGCAGTGATTACTGGAATTTTCCAAAAGGACACATAGAGAAAGATCCGACTGAAACCGGAAAGGGAGAGACCAGCCTTGAAGCGGCTCTGCGGGAAACTATGGAAGAAACCGGACTTAAGCCGGCGGATTTAAGGATAAACCGTAAGTTCAAGGGATACGAACGTTTTTCTTTCTATAAAGGGAAAAGCCGGATTTTCAAGATAGTCATTTTCTATTTAGGAGAAACAAGGCAAAAGAATATCAATGTTTCCGACGAGCATGAAGGATACGGATGGTTCTACTACCGCGATGCCTTAAGGCTTGTTAAAGGGTACCGCGATACCGCTTCGGTTTTAAAAAAAGCGCATGATTTTATAAAATCGGGAGCAACAAAGGAACATAGCCATCCCGCCGTTCCCGCGGAGCATGAAACTCCCCGCCCAAGATCGGAAAGCGTGCTTAAAGGGGATTAAGCCAACTCTTCCTTATAATGACGGTCTCCCCGATATTTATTCCCAGCTTGTTAATGGTTCCGGCGTTAACCTCGAGAACGTAATCTGCCGGACTGCCCGGCGTAATATTAATCGATACCGCTCCCGGGGCCGGAGGGGAGATGTCGGGGGTCAAATCTACGACCTTGTCTCCGTTAATCCATATAAAATCGAGAGGGAATTCCATTCCTCTCATCGTAAATTCGTATTTATCCGGACGGTTGAAAACAAAAAGCATTCCGGAATCGGCCGGCAAGAATGACCTCCACGAAAGCCCTAAGTATTGTTTTTGCGATGAAACCGCAACCTCGGCGCTTATCTTCCCGTTGCCTATATAAACACCCGCTGTTTGGCCATCGCGCCAAGGCGAGCGGTAATTAGCATATAAAACGCCTGCATAAAACACGATAGACAAAAACAACGCGCCCGATGCCGCCTGAATTCGTTTTTTTTCAGACCGATTTTTTTGCCGTTCCATGCTTAGCGTGTCTGTATTTGGGATTTTGCGGATGCGGGCCATTTGATTTTTATTGTTAGTTCCCGGGTTCTATAGTCTTAATTTAAGAGACTGGAAGGGGAGCCGAATGTCGGAAGAACGGTTGTTCTAAAAATGAAGCGTTATCTATCATGGGATAGTATTCGCGGCCGTACGTCTCCTCTGTATTTACCGGTTCTCTCGGTTGTCGGTGCGGTTGTTCCATCTCATAAGATGAATCAAAAATAATTAAACAAAAAACCACCCGTCTTCGGTGGTTTTTTGTTATCAAGAGAATGCTTATCCGGCTTGTGCTATAACTTCCTTAAAGGTTTGCGGCTCTTTTTCGGCCAGCTCGGCCAAGACTTTACGATTCAAGAGAATGTTCTTCTTTTTCAGCGCGGAGACAAGCTTGCTGTAACTTGTTCCCTCCGCTTTGGCGGAAGCGCCTATCTTAACGTTCCAAAGGCGGCGCTGATCTCTTTTGTTCTGTTTGCGTCCGCGGTAGGCGTGGCTCCAAGCGTGAAGCAAGGCCTCTTTAGCGGCTTTTTCTTTGGACTTGCGGCCCCATCTGAAGCCTTTCGTCTGTTTCAAGACCGCTCTTCTTTTTTTGTTGGCCGAAACGCCTCTTTTTACCCTGGTCATATTTTTATACTAAAGCTTTTATTCTTTTATAATCGGATTTGCTTATCGATGAATAATTCCTCTTCTTTTGTATGGATTTGGTCGGTTTCTTAGCCATGTTGTGGCTGACGCCGCGAACACGGCGCAGCATCTTGCCGCTTTTTGTAATCTTTATTCTCTTTAAGACGGTCTTTTTGCTTATCATGTTACCTTTCCTTCTCTATCTGCAAAAGCATTCCCCTCCCTCCTTGCTTTATCTCGCCTTCGCGGCGGATGGGGGTTTGGAGCAATACGAGAAATTCCTCCATTTTTTTCCTTGCCCAGTCCTTTAATCCTTTTTCCCTGCCGCGCATAGTGAGCTGTATCTCGACTCTGTGCCCTTTGACCAAGAACTCGTCGATGCGGCGCGCCTTGTTTTCCAGGTCGTTTTTGGCTTCGCGGAGGCTTATCTGGACCTGCTTCAAAGCCAACACCTTTTGGGTCTGTTTTTGTTTTTTAATATCAACCTCTTTCTGGTATCTGAACTTGTCGTAACTCTGTATTTTTGCTACCGGCGGGTTGGCTTGAGCGGCGATTAAAATAAGATCCAAGCTTCTTCTTTCCGCCTCGGCGAGAGCTTCACTGCGGGACATAACGCCTAAATTCTCGCCGGTCTCGCTTACCACCCGCAGTTCGGGCGCCATTATTTGGTTGTTTATCTTGTTTTCTTGGATACGAGTATATTAGTGCGGATTTCCTTTGTTTGCAAGGGGTATTTTGTCTTGAGGTATAAATGGAGGTATTATATTTCTATTCTTAATAACTAGCGTATGTTAAAAGAACTGAAGGAATACAAACCTGCCGAATTGGAGGCCAAAGTAACGGAATTTTGGAGAAAAAACCGCATTTTTGAGAAAGCGGTGAAATCGAGGAAAGGAGGCAAGAACTTCGTCTTTTACGAAGGGCCTCCATACGCCAACGGCCGCCCGGCTTTGCATCATATCCTGGCAAGAGTCTTCAAGGATATTGTTTTGAGGTACAAGACGATGCAGGGATATAACGTCCCACGCCGCGCGGGGTGGGATACGCACGGCTTGCCGATAGAGCTTGGCGTGGAGAGGGATCTCGGCGTCAAAGAAAAAAGAGAAATAGAAGAGAAGATAGGAATAGACGTTTTTAACGCCAAAGCGAAAGCAAATGTCTGGAACTATCTCGAGGAGTGGAATAAGTTTACCGAAAGGATAGGATACTGGATAGACCTGAATGACGCGTACGTAACTTACGATCCGGAGTATATCGAAAGCCTCTGGTGGATTTTTAAAAATATAAGCGACCGCGGATATTTGCTGGAATCGAGAAAAATAGTTCCTTATTGTCCGAGGTGCGGAACTCCGCTTTCAAGCCACGAGCTCGGACAGCCGGAGGTTTACCGGTTAACGAGGGACCCCTCGGTTTATGTGAAGTTTAAAATAAAAGAAGGCGAGTATCTTCTGGTTTGGACGACCACTCCGTGGACCCTGCCGTCGAATGTCGCCGTGGCCGTTAATCCGGAACTGACTTATAGGAAATATAAATCCAACGGAGAGTTTTTGTGGAGCGCGCTTGTGCCGCCAGGATTAAGCGAAAAAGACGCGGTTTCCAAGAAATCAGGCAAGGAGCTTGTCGGTTTTCCTTATGAACCGCTTTATCCGTCGCCGCTTTCCGAAGAGAATGCGTATTTTTATAAAACCGTTCCCGCGGATTTCGTTTCGGAGGAAGACGGAACGGGGCTGGTGCATATCGCGCCGGCGTTCGGGGAGGAGGATTTTAAACTTTTAGGCAAAAAGCCTTTTCCGATAACGGTTGACGACCGCGGAAGCGTAATCGGCGGCCTTCCTGGCTCAGGCAAATTCATAAAAGAGGCCGATAAGGACATATCCGCGGATCTGAAGGCGCGCGGGCTTCTGTACCATGAGGCGCAGACGGAACACGAATATTCGTTTTGCTGGAGGTGCGGAACTCCGCTTATATATTTCGCGAGAAGCGGATGGTTTTTTGCGGTTTCCAAATTGAGGAAAGAACTGCAGAAGGCGAACGAAACGATCAACTGGGTGCCGGATTACATAAAACACGGCAGGTTCGGCGAGTGGATCAAAGAAGCCGTTGACTGGTCTGTCTCAAGGGAAAGATACTGGGGAACCCCGCTTCCCATATGGAAGTGCGAGAGCGGACATACGCTCGTTGCGGGAAGTCTTGGCGATTTGGACAGATACGATTATCATCGCAATACATTTTACATAGCGAGGCACGGGGAAGCGGAATCAAACGTGCGCGACTTTATCGCTTCCGGTCCGGAGTCCAACGGACGCACCAGTCATCTGACGCCGAGAGGAGAAAAACAGGTCCAGGCTCTGGTTAAAAAAATAAACGCGAAAAAGATAGACGTTATTTTCGCGTCTCCCTACGAGAGGACAAAAGAAACGGCGAGGATAATAGCCGAGAATCTTAACAGGGGCAGCAAGGACGTGGAAGTGGTGACCGACGAGCGGATAGGCGAGATAAACGCCGGAGTTTTTAACTGGCGCAAAGTCGCCGAGCATAAGAGGTTTTTCAAGAATCCGATAGAGGAGTTTACCAAGCGTCCGGAGGAGGGAGAAAATCTGGAAGACGTAAGAAAGCGCGTGCTGGCATTTCTTTCGGATATCAATCTTAGGTACAAAGGAAAGAATATTCTCATAGTAAGCCACGGCGATCCGCTGTGGATGCTTGAGGCGGCGGCAAAAGGAATCACTAACGAGGAAGCGCTTAAGCTTTCATATATAGATTTAGCCGAAATGAAAAAGCTCGACTTTCATAATTATCCTCACGATGAGTTGGGGATGGTAGACGCGCACCGGCCGTATGTCGATCGCGTTGAATTGGGGTGCCTGGAATGCCAAAAGGTTATGCGCCGCGTTCCGGAGGTTGCCGACGTATGGTATGACTCCGGCGGAATGCCTCTAGCCTCCGTTCATTACCCGTTTGAAAACAGGGAATATGTTGATGGGAAAGGCGGATATCCGGCGGACTTTATCGCCGAAGGAATAGACCAGACAAGAGGATGGTTTTACACGCTTCTTGCCGAAGCGGTTTTGCTGGGCAGAAGGGCGCCGTATAAAAACGTCATCTCTCTCGGTCTTATACGCGACAAGTATGGGCAGAAGATGTCCAAGTCCAAGGGAAACGTCGTCAATCCGTGGGAGATGATGGACAAATACGGCGCGGATGTTATCCGCTGGTATTTTTACACCGTGAATCCTCCAGCCGAGCCGAAAAATTTCGACGAACTGGATTTGCAGAAAACAATGCGGCGCTTCTTCCTTACGGCATACAACTCGTATCTGTTCTATACGACGCTTTCCGGCGGAAAGAAAAAAGTCATACCGGCGAAAAACAGCGGAAAGAGCAAGCTGGACGAGTGGATATTGGCGCGGCTCGATGAGACCGTCGATT
The DNA here is from genome assembly GCA_021839365.1 of bacterium. Lineage (GTDB taxonomy): Bacteria > Patescibacteriota > Minisyncoccia > UBA6257 > Colwellbacteraceae > JACWAO01. The sequence continues at coordinate 8,261 of JAKCBB010000016.1, forward strand.
CATGCACAAAAAACCTGGATGTCTATGAGATCGGACAGGCGGCCAGGCAGATAGAAAGTCTGGTTGATGATTTGTCGCGCTGGTATATACGCAGAAGCCGCGGCAGAAAGGAATCGGCGCAGACTTTGCGCGAGGTATTGTTAACGGTAAGCCGGCTTTCGGCTCCGTTCGCTCCATTCTTCTCCGACGCGCTTTATCAGTCGCTTGGCGGAGAGAAACAGTCCGTCCATCTCGCGGAGTGGCCGGAGACAAGCGCAAAACCGGCAAACAAAAAACTTCTTGATGAGATGAATGAAATTAGAGAAGCCGCAGCGTTAATCTTGTCAAAACGCAACGAAGAAAAAATAAAAGTCCGGCAGCCGCTTGCCTCTGCAAAATTACCGAAAACTAAGACCGGATTCGGCAAAGAGAAGGAACTTGTCGAAATCTTGAAAGAAGAGGTTAATGTAAAGGAAATTTTCTTTAATGAAAAAGCGAAACAAGGAACCGTTGTTTTGGATACTAATATCACCCCGGAGCTTAAAGAAGAGGGGATTATGCGCGAGCTCGGTAGAATGATTCAAAGCCTGAGACAGAAGGCCGGACTGGCCCCGAAAAACACGATATCCTTGATGGTGGAAACGTCGGGTTTGGTAAGAGATGTGGCGGAGAAGAACGAAAAGCAATTAAGCGGGATTGTTAACGCCAAAAACATAGTTTGGAGAAGAGGAAAGAGATTCGATGCCGAATCTTCCGGCGAAATAGACGACACGTCCGTCTGGATAGGGTTTAGCAGGAATTAGGAACCGGCCAGCCCGTGCCGGGCCGGATTTTGACAGGCGGGCGATTCTAGCCTACTCTCATTCATTATTGTTGAACGTTCTAACGGAAAGGGGCGGTTGCGGTGAAGAAGACCGGCGACGACTTCGGTTTTATGCGCGTTTTCTGGTGTCTGGTAGCGGGCGTGGCTATCGCTACGGCGATCATGTTCGTCGTGGCTGGTTGGCCCCGGTTTTTTCTTCCCTGATTTTCCGGCGCGAGTTTTACTCGCGCCTTTCTTTTATTTTAGCTATATCAGTCCGATTTTCTCTTTAACTTCTGCAAGAGTTTTCTGCGCTATCGGACGAACCGCGTTCGCGCCTTCTTCGAGAATGCGTATAACTTCTTTTTTATTCCTCCCGAATTTTTCTCTCCGTTCCTGTATGCCTTTAAGTTTTTCCGCAACAAGGTCGCTGGCAGCGGTTTTAAAGTCTTTGTAGCTCGCGTCCGCGAATTGTTTTGCAACAGATTCGGGAGCGCTTCCGGAAAACCCCGCGTATATGTTTATTAAATTGGAAATGCCGGGACGGTTTTCCGGATCGTATCCGATTTTCTTTTGCGAGTCGGTTACTGCCGCGCCTATCTTTTGTTTTATTTTTTTCGGCGAGTCGGACAGGTAAAGGCATCCGGCGGGCATGGACTTGGACATTTTCTTATCGGGATCGGTCAGACTCATGACGCGCGGGGCTTTGGTGTAAACTCCGCCTGGTTCAGGAAAAGTTTCGCCGAATCTCTTGTTGAAACTTCTTGCAATGTCGCGCGCGAGCTCCAAATGCTGCCTTTGGTCTTCTCCAACCGGAACTTTTTGCCCTTTGTATAACAAGATATCCGCGGCCATTAATACCGGATAATCGAATAAACCGGCGTTCGGCGTTTGGCCGCTAGCGATTTTTTCTTTGTATTCGACCATACGCTCCAGCTGTCCCATGGAGGTTATGGTATTAAAAATCCAGGCTAGGTTGGCGTGTTCCAAAACATGCGACTGGATGAAAAGAGGAGATTTTTCCGGGTCTATTCCCGCGGCCAGAAGGTCTGTGGCTATTCCTATTATGTCGCCGGGTTTTTTCTTCGGGTCGTACTTGGAAGTCAGGGAGTGCAGGTCGACGATGAAGTAAAGACAGGAGTAGCCGCCGGAGTCCTGCAAATCGACAGCCTGTTTTATCATTCCCAGATAATTGCCGATATGGATCGTTCCCGACGGCTGTATGCCGCTTACGACAAGTGATTTCATGTGTTTGAACTATATAAACTCGAAACTCAAAAGTCAAAACCGATAACTTAGATTACGACCCTCGGGTCTCGGAACCCGGACGGTGAAAATAAAAAATAAAAGCGACAATATGAAATACAAAAAAGAATGCGGCGAGCGTTCGTCTATTCCGAACTTTGCTTTGTCATTTTCCAGCCTGCCGGTGAGCGGGCGTGACGTTTTTATTGTTTGATTTTTGAATTATATTCCTCTAAATTAATTTCATTAATTATGAATAAGGCCGTTTACGGAATACAGGGGGGAAAGGGAAGTTTTAACGAAGAGGCGATATCTTTCTATCTCAGGAGCAAGGGACGGGAGGAAAAGAGAGCGGTTATAAAATACCTTTACACCAGCGAGGCCGTGCTCAAGGCGCTTGATGAAGGACGGATAGATTACGGACAGTTCGCGGTTTTTAATTCCGCCGGCGGGATGGTGGAGGAATCGCTTCAGGCGATGGCCGGCCACATATTTAAAATCGCGGACGAGTTTTCTATAAAAATTTCTCACGCGATGATGGTCCGCGAAGGCGCCGATTTTAAAAAAATAACCGCGATAATGACTCATCCTCAGGTTCTTGCGCAATGTAAAAAAACTTTGGCAAGAAGACACCCGAATCTTAAACAGGCTTCAGGAAGAGGAAAGATGATCGACTCCGCGTTAGTCGCGAAGGCGCT
>JAKCBB010000017.1 GCA_021839365.1 bacterium
TTCCGCAAGTTTATTCTTACCCTCTGGGGTATATTTACTAATATCGCGGGTGCCGATTGCGGCAGCCCATAGAGTATCTCGAAATCTTGCAATACCGCCACTCCCAAGATATCCCTCCTTCTTAAACTTCCCCTTTTCAATAAATTCTCCTTTCTCTAATAAACCTGCACGATTCATCAACCCTCGCAACCATTTTGTAAGGACCTCCACAGCTTCGTCCGAAATTAACTTCTCTTTAGATTTCTTAAGTATCCATATACAGCTCGGCAAAAGAGCGAGAAAAGAAACGAGTACGCGACCTTGATAAGCCACGCTATTTGGATCAAGTTTTTCGGAAGTGGTCATATCATGCTTGCGCCCAGTGGCTTCAAGCCACGCACCCAAACATTGAGCTAGAAATTCAGTTTGTTCTTCAAGACTGTTGATTTTTGCCTTCATCATCGGCTCAAGAGCATCCTCAATTGCCGAATTGAGCGTAGCTAGAGTGACCACGTCCTTAACCCCAAATTTAATACCGGGGATTTGAATCATTCCAACTAACGGCCCAGTCTCAAGCATTAGTTTGCGTCCGATATCTTGTGCTCGCTCTTTATCGTCTAGAGCTGTTCGTTTGCCGCGAGCTGTTGGGAATAAATCTGCGACAAGAGAACGATCGACCTTCTTTTGATAAAAGTTGACATCGATAAATATCTGCGCTTGTAATCGTGGATGCGCATCGGCCTCGTCAAGATCCAAGAATACCTCTGCGGGAATTTCCCATTTTTCCTTTGGTTTCTCTTGTTGGAGAATCTTTAATGCAAGATACGCTCCGTTAATTCGATGCTGACCATCGATAACGGAAAATCGCAGATTTTTATTTTTTTCATCGAATGTAAGTTCAGCCGCACCCTTTTTACCATTATTGATTGGCGTAATGCTCGCTCCATTTACATGGAGCAACACATTGGAAAAAGTTGGATATTCGCTTCGCTCAAATCCGACCACTCTTGAAATCTTCGGAGGCCATTCACGCCCCGGTTCCATTTTTTTCGGCTCATAAATCTTCTTAAAATATTTATCGAGTAGGGACGGAGCATCAATGATTTCTTTCTGGAGAAGATAGGCTGCAATTTGTACAACCCTCTTCCAGTCAAGTGACCGTTGTATATCACGAACCTTTTTAGCATCGCGGTGCGGGGTGTGTGGTTGTCCCGGCCACCATTCCATAAGCTTCTCCACGTCGAGGGCGGCAAGGCAATGTTGTTTGCCTTGTAGATCTGGCTGGACGAAAGGACTTTTAGGTACAATCACCGATATTTTTTGAACACTGTTTCGCTTTGCCATATCCATAATGATAACTAATTTTGGATCTGATTGAAAACGCCGCAGCGGCGTTTAATTGGGAGCTAAATTGTCCTCTTGCCCGCGCATGGGTGGCGTGGGGCAAGGACAAGAAACCGCTATAAAATCGTCTTCGGCATATCGTCCTTCGGCGACTTCCAAATCGGCTCGAAGATCGTCTCCGGCTGTTAAATGGAATAATTCTTGTCGCACGCGAACAGGAACATGTTGCTGCCCTGCTTGTTCGTGTTGGCCTCTTTGGAGGCGACGCGCAGATTCTCGCTCCGCGTCTCATTCGGCGTCACGACGATCACCCTGAAACTGGTGAATCCCAGACTGTCCTTAATCCGCTCCTCCCGCCACCACTACAAGAAACTAGAAACTAAAAGAGGCCGACTGAACCAGCCCCTTTTAATAAAGTAATTACTGTCCGAATCCTCCCGGTCCCTGGCCGCTGCCGCGGAGCTGGATCGAGCTGGCGGTGAAAATGCCGTCCGAGTTCTGCGTTCCGCTTACGAGTATATCGCTTCCCGTGGCAACCGAGCTTAACGGGACGGGCGCGGGCTTTTCAACCGGAGTCGAGGTCGAATAAAACACCAGCTGGGAGTTCCCGTTGGGCAGCGATATCGTAAGGCTTTGCGAGTCCCTGGACATCACCTTTCCGGCGACTATCGTCATTCCGCTTCCCGAACGTCCGGCGAAGTTGCGGGCTATTGTTCCATTCGCATTGGCGTTACCGGCAAGTTTGCTGGCGGAGGACCTGCCGTAAAGCATCCCTATAGCAAAACCGATTATAACCAGCGCGCCTCCGATTATGTATGCCGAATATTTTTTCACTCCTTTCATTTTTTCAATTCGTTCGTAACCGACCTTTCTTTATTCATACCGCAAAGCTTCAATCGGGTTAAGTTTGGCCGCGCGGACCGCCGGATAGTAACCGAAGAGTATTCCTATTCCCGCCGAAACTCCGAATGCCAGCAGTATAGAGCTAAGAGAAATAATCGTGGTAATCGACGTAAGAGAAGAAACCACCGTGGCCGCTATCCATCCGACAACTATCCCGATTATTCCCCCGCCGAAAGTAAGCATTACGGCCTCCGTCAAAAACTGCATCGTTATGTCTTTCTTCTTCGCCCCTATCGCTTTGCGCAATCCTATCTCCCGCGTGCGCTCGGTAACCGTGGTAAGCATCATATTCATTATCCCGATTCCTCCGACAAGAAGAGAAATGCCGGCTATCGCGGCCAGAAGCGTGGTAAACGTTCCTGTAACCGAGGAGGCGGCCGCGACGATATCGGCCTGGTTTATGATATTAAAATCCGCGTTTTGAGGATTGGATATCCCGTGCCTCTGCAAAAGAAGGTTGGTTATCTCGTTTTGCACCTGGGTCATAACCTGCTGGCTTTGAGCCTCGACGTCGATCTCGCTTAAGTACTGCGAACTCCCGATGAGGAAGTGCTGGGCGACGGTCAGCGGAACGAAGACCATATCGTCCTGGTTGTTAAACCCGCTTCCGCCTTTGGATTGGGTAACGCCGACCACGGTAAAATCAACATTTTTTATCCTTATCGTCTGGCCTATCGCCATATCCGGAGTCGCGGTAGCTATCGAACTGCCGAACAGATCCTGCAGGACCGTCGGGCCGATAACAGCTACTCTTGCCGAGGAGTTGTTGTCCGAATCCGTGATAAACCTTCCCTGCGCCACCTGAAGGTCTCTGACCTGCGGATAGGCGGAAACCACTCCCAAGACGTTAGTCTGCGTATTAGAACCGTTATATATTATCTGGTATCTTCCGCTGGCTTCCGGAGAAACCGCTTCTACTCCGGAGAGTGAGGCAATTGCGTTAGAGTCGTCCGGAGTAAGCGTCTCCGCGCTTCCTAAGCCCGCGCTCACGGTCGATCCGAAAGTTTTCGATGCGCCGGGAATTATCACGAGCAGGTTTGATCCGAGCGACTGGATGCTTGACTGTATCATCCCCTGCGCCCCCTGTCCTATCGCGGTCAATGCGATAACGGAGGCGATACCGATTACTATTCCGAGCATAGTAAGTCCGGTGCGCACTTTGTTCACCGTTATAGCCAGAAGGGTTTCTTCGAATAAATCCTCGGTTTTCATAGATTTTCCGTTTTCGCCATCCGCTTGTTTTTATTTCTCTCGTCTCTCACTATATTGCCGTCCAGGATATGGATAATCCTGTCCGCGTGTTCGGCAACGTATGCCTCGTGGGTAATGAGGACTATGGTTTTTTTGCCCTCTTCATTTAAAGATTGGAAAGTGTGGAGAACTATCTCTCCCGTTTTTGAGTCCAGATTTCCCGTCGGTTCATCGGCTAAAATCAGGGCCGGGTTATTGACTAAGGCTCTCGCTATCGCCACTCTCTGCATCATCCCTCCGGAAAGCTGGTTGCTGTGGTGCTGCCAGAAACCTTCGGGAAAGGCCGACTCGCGCAGAGCCTGCTTGGCTATCTCCTCCCGCTTCTCCTTGGCCACCCCCTCGTATATCAATGGCAGAGTAACGTTCCGCAAAACCGTGGCTCTCGGGAGAAGATTAAAGGCCTGGAAAACGAAACCGATTTTTTCGCGGCGTATGTCGGCCAGATCGTCGTCGGACAATTTTGATATGTCTTTCCCGTCCAGGTAATATTCGCCGCCGGTCGGCGTATCGAGCGCCCCTATGATGTGCATTAGCGTCGATTTCCCCGATCCGGACGGCCCCATGATCGCCACGAACTCCCCCTCGGCAATGGAAAATGTTACGCCTTTCAAAACGGGCGTTTTAACTCCGCTATTGTCGTAAGTTTTTCTAATATCCCTGCACTCTATTATCTGCCTCATCCGCCGATAAACATTCTGCCTCCCCCCGCTCCGCCGCCGCGCAGGGCGCCGGCTCCGCCTGCCCTAAGCATCGGAGCCGACACGGATCCCGCGGTGCTTTGCGTAATAACCTGATCGCCGGCATTAATACCCGAAATTATTTCGGCCGACGTGTCGTTAGTGAGACCGACGACGACCGGAACGCGCTTCGGAGCCGAAGATAGCTTTATGCCGGACGTTCCTTGATTGGCGAGACTCGCAGAGGAAACCGGAGACTGCGGCTCCAGAACATAACTAGTTCCGCCGGATGTTATAAGGGCGGAACTGGGAACGGTTACCACGTTTTGCCGCACGGCTGTCACTATGTTCGCCGTCACGCTCATTCCGGGTTTGACCTGATCCGCTCCAGAGACGTTATCGATGCTTATCTGAACATTATAATTAACCACCCCCTGGCTGACCGTGCCAACCGGATCTATCTCGGTAACGACTCCCGTGAGAGAAAGGCCGTTTATGGCGTCGAAGGTCAAAGTCGCCCTATCGCCAAGATTGACTTTCGCGGCATCAACCTCATTAAGCGTAACCTCGGCAATTTTATTTCCGCCAACCATGCTTACCGCCGGATTCGGCACCGTGGCCCCGACCGTTGATGGAACGGATGACACTATTCCGGCAATCGGCGCGCGGATGGAACAGTCCGCGAGATTTTCCTCCGCGGTCTGAAGATTGTTTTGCGCGGTTTCTATCGAAACCTGCTGAGTCTGGACATCGACCTGCGTCGGGCCGGCCACAAGTTCGGCCAGGGTGCTGCTCGCCTCCTGAAGCGCAAGCTGGTCATTCGTAAGGGCGTTTTTATCGGCAGCAATCCCATTTATGATTCCGGAAACGCTTGAAACATCGCTATTGGATGTTTTTATATCCGTGCCGAAAGTCGCCTGAAAAGTGTTGGTAACCGACGGTAGCGGAGTTTGTATGCCGGTGTTCGGATAATTATTAACAATGAAATTCAGAAGACCGTTAATGGATTTAATACTCGAGTTTACCAGCTGAGTCGTGTTATACGTTTCGGAAAACAGGGAGTCTAACGCTCCATAGTCCGAGTCCCGGCTGGCCGAGTGAAAATCGGCTAAGTTGGATTGGTAGGCGGAGAACGCCTCATTATATGCCGCAATTATCTTGTTGGCATACGGTTGAGTCTCGGCCTGCATATAGCTGGGCATTAGATTGACATACGCCTGCGGGTTAAGCTGGCTTTTGGTGATGTTATATCCGTTAACAAAATTATTCGCGTCGGACATAACGGTTTGCATATCGACGAATGCCGAAGAAAGCGCGTCGAACCCGCTCTTATAGTCGGTATCAACGGTAGTCGAAGCGGTGGAAACGTTCTGTTCATCCTGGATGACCGCGTTTTGATCCTGGATGAGAGTGCTTGTGGTAATCTCCTGCATTTTTTGCAGGGCAAGCTGAGCGGACTGCAGAGAAAGCTGCGCCTGGCGGACGGCTCTCGCTTCATTTGTCGTGTCGAGCTGGACCAAAAGCTGTCCCGCGTATACGCGGTTTCCGGGGTTAACATAAACTCCGGTAACGGTCTCCGTTGCTTTGGGTTGGATGTTTATCTCCGATGTATTCTGAACCTGCCCGCTTCCCGAGACCGACGCGACCACGGTTCCGGTAGCCGCTTCGGAAATAAGGTATTTAGGGGCAGTGCCGGCGGAGGTGGCTTTGGAGTGCCAGTAATATCCGCCCAGAATAACAGCAACTGCCATGGCGAACGAGAGAAACTTGTGTCCGGCAATGAACTTTCGAATCGCGCTAATCATGTAATATTTATTTTGTCTGTGCCAGTGAATCACAACCGTAAAACGAAAGCAAGTTTTTATCGGTGATTTTTCACGCTGCATTCATAATTATGAGGAGTTCTATGAGGGTGAAGGAGTCTTTTTCCTTTAGCTTGCCTACGGAGCCGGTGAGAGAAAGACGACGGACTCTTCCGAGGACGGGTCCTGTTATCCTGCGTAACATGGTTAGATTATATACACATACAGACGACGGGTAAATCGTAATCCCTGTCTTAGCTGTCTTAACGGTACGCTAGAACAGCGAGACATTGCTTTCTTCCGGTTCCCTGATTAAAAGTTCCACCTTAGTTATCTTCTCCCCCATCCTGTCCGGAACCATCAAGTATCCCTGTCTTTTAGCCAGCTCATACAGATCGCGGGTTATAGCAACGTCTTTCAGGCAATACTTCTCCAAAGATTCCCAATCCTGATTAGCGTAATATTTGATCGCATCCAAACCGTTTCCCGATTTTTCCACCCCAAGATTAGCTTTGGCGAGAGAATCAAGGCTGACGCGATTCCCGTAAACTTCCTCCACTCTTTTCATCAGGTCCATCTGCGGGAGAGCTTCGAGGTTGAAGTTAAAATATTTATTTAAAATAGGTATATCGAAGTGTTCGCTGTTAAAACCTATGACAAGGCCCGCGCTTTGCAACATCGGCCCCAAATCCTGAAACTCTCCTTCCTTGAAGCCTGTAAATTTATCCTGGTTATACGAATATACACCGACAAAAGAGACGGACAAATCGCGGAGCTTATCCTTTCCTCCAACGTCGAAAAAAGTATCCTTGGTTTCTATGTCTATGACTATCCTGTCTTTCATCTTCCTGAATTTTGAAACGTGAACCGTAACCGCAATGATAACGTACGATTAACGGTTGCGATCCGCGGTTTACGTATAGCGGTCGGCTACGTTGCTAGCGGCGCAGCTTTCCGGTTTGGTCTTAACCTCGAAGTTGTTGGCGCGGATAAGACCGACGAGTTCCTGCATTACGGTCTTGGTCTCGCCGTTGGTTCCAACGTCTATATGCACCTCAAAATCAAAGTCCGGGGCGCCAGCCTCCTTAAGATAAGAAAATATCTGCTGGGCTATGTCGATGGAGATCATCGCCTCCTTAATCATTCTGTCCCTAAGGGTGTGGAAGTTTTTAAGCTCGGATCTCCTCCAGAAATAACGAGCGCCGTTTCCGATACGGTGAATCACTATGGCGGTTACGAAGTCGGCATCGGTAGAATTATAAAGAGCGGAGTCCGTGCCTATCATTATCTTATACGACCGCGCCGGATTTTGTTTCATAAATCCTATAGCAGCCTCCACGACTCCGCTTATGCTGAATTTTTCTCCCTCGTTGTTTAAAAAATCCATGGTTTTACAGAGACATTATATATGGTAAGTTGTTTAGCGCAAACCTTGAACATATAATTGTAAGGATGGCCAAGAGAAAAAAAACCAAGAACCGCGGTAATGGAAACGGCGGAAATAGTCAGCAAAAATCAAGAGAACCTGTTTTACACCCGGAAATAAAGATGAGCATCTGGGCCGTAGCACTGGTAGTCGCGGCTTTGATTTTGTTTCTGTCGAGCGCCGGACAAGGTGGTCCGGTAGGCGCTTTTATCTTCGCGCAATTGAGCTTTCTTTTGGGTCTTGGATATTACCTCCTCCCTCTAATACTTTTTATCATAGGCATAACCCTTATAACCGACGGGCGAAACAAGCTGGTCGCGGTTTCATTTATCGGAGCTTTTTTGTTTTTGGCTTCCGGCCTGGGGCTTTTTGGAATTATTTTTCCCGAAAAGGCGGGGGTCGTGGGGAGCGGATTAGCAAGTATTCAGACGCTTTTTGGATACTGGGCTTCGATAGCCATAAACGTGGCTGTGTTTATAATAGGCCTGGTTATTTCATTGAATACTCCGCTTAGAATCAGGATTAAACGTGATATAGAGGAGGGCGAAGAGAAAAATAGAGAAAAAGAGATAGGAATGCCAAAAATAATAGTACCCTCCGCCGGACCGCTAGCGGAACAGACAGAGGAGGAAAAGGCTCCGGTAAAAGAAGCGGGCAAGAAAGAAGAGCTGAAGATAAATATGCCGTCGGATGAGGCTCCGAAAGAAGATTCGATTTCCTTAAAGAAACACGCCTCCCCGAAGAAAGAGGCTATAGATTACGTCTTCCCTCCCTTAAGCCTTCTTAAATCCTCTACCGAAAAACCCACCGTAGGTGATCTGCGGGCGAACGCTAACATCATAAAAAGAACTCTGGAGAGTTTCGGCGTTCCGGTAGAAATGGGAGAGATAACGATAGGTCCGAAAGTAACAAGGTATACTCTTAAGCCCGCCGAAGGAATCAAGCTTACAAGAATAACCGCACTGAACCAGGATCTAAGCATGGCTCTTGCGGCGCATCCGATAAGAATCGAAGCCCCGATTCCGGGGAAATCACTCGTCGGAATAGAGATACCTAACAAATCTCCGAGTATCGTCAGATTGGGAAATCTTCTGGCATACAAAGAGTTTTCCGAATCATCTCCTCTTACGGTTCCGCTCGGACGCGATGTTTCAGGCGAACCGATCTTTACTAATTTAGCCAAGATGCCGCACATGCTTATTGCCGGAGCGACCGGCTCCGGAAAAAGCGTGGTCATACATTCAATAATAACCTCTCTTCTTTACAAGAACTCGCCGGAGACATTGCGCCTTATACTTATCGACCCCAAAAAAGTCGAGCTTACTCCCTATAGCGAGCTTCCGCATCTTGCGGCGCCGGTCATCACGCAGGGCAAAAAAGCAGTCGCGGCTTTGCGCTTCGGCGTGGAGGAAATGGAGAGAAGATACGATGTTTTACAACAGGCCGGAAAACGAGACATCCTAAGCTATAACGAAAAGAGGGAAGAGGACGTTATGCCGTACCTTGTCATAATCATCGACGAACTCGCCGATCTCATGGCGGCTTTCGGAAGAGAAATAGAGGGATATATAGTCCGCCTGGCGCAAATGGCAAGGGCGACAGGAATACACCTGGTCGTTTCCACGCAAAGACCGTCAGTCGAGGTTATCACCGGCCTAATCAAGGCCAATATCACGGCCCGTATCGCTCTGCAGGTAGCAAGCCAGATAGATTCGCGCACTATTTTAGACATGGCCGGAGCAGAAAAACTTCTGGGGGGAGGAGACATGCTTTTTCTCTCAAGCGATTACTCAAAACCAAGGAGAGTGCAGGGCGCGTTTATAACCGAGGAGGAGATAGGAAAAGTAGCCGGATTCATAAAGAAAGAAAATCCTGAGGACGGGCAGAATGGAGGACTTGGAGAGCAGGTCGAAGCGGCGCTGGAAAAAAGTCAGAACAACGATGATGAATACGACGACGAACTGTTAAATGAAGCTATTGAAACAGTCAGAGAAGCGCAAAAGGCCTCAGCTTCTCTGCTTCAAAGGAGGCTCCGTGTCGGATACGCGCGCGCAGCGAGACTCTTGGATATAATGGAAGAGAAAGGAATTATCGGTCCAGGGGAAGGAGCAAAGCCCAGAGAGGTTTACGTAACAAATGAAGGACAGGAACAATTCTAATATTCCGTTCGAGATCTTAAACGTTCTTATGAGCGAACGCGGCATAAGCGCGGAAAAGCTGGCGCAGCTTACCGAGGTGCCAAGAAAATTCATATTGCTTATACAGTCCGGAAACTTTTACGATCTTCCCAGCCGTCCTTATATCGTCGCTTATTTAAAAAAGATTGCCGCCGCGCTTAGAGTAGATGAGCAGTCTATGGTCGTTGAGTATGAAAACGCTCTCTTAAAAAAAAGCGGCGGAGACAAACTTCCCTCTAACCGTTTTGCTAAAGCAAGCGGATTAACGTGGCAATTAGTATTTACAGCGGTAGTAATTTGGGCGTTTGCCGCATTTCTTGGATACCGTTTTAACGAGATAACGGGAGTACCCGCTTTCAAGGTGGATCTGCCGGCCGTAGTCACGTCTCCCGCTCTTCAGATAAACGGCCGGCTGGAACAAGGAGACAATATTTCGATAAATGGACAGACGATAAATACAGATGCGGGCGGAGACTTTTCCACCACTATTTATCTAAATCCCGGAGTAAACTCGTTTGATTTCGTAATATCGAGGTTCCTTGGAAAAGAGTCATCTCGGTCTGCGAGCGTAGATTATATCGGCAGTTAGCGGTTGCATGAAGTAAGGCTGGACGGTTTTTTATCCGCAATCCGGATACTAAAGTCGCTGATTTCACATTATAAGTTTTACGTTCCGTGCTATAATCAGGTCATGCCCAAGAAAAAAACCACCGCCTCAACCGGCGGAAACAGCGACTTACAAACTCTTCTCCAGTCGCTCAGAGAAAAATTCGGAGAGGAGGCCGTAATGACTCTCGGCGAAGCCAGAAAAGTGGACGTCGACGCCATTCCGTCAGGCTCTTTCTCGCTTGATATAGCTCTGGGGGTCGGAGGATTTCCGCGCGGGAGGATAGTAGAAATATTCG
>JAKCBB010000018.1 GCA_021839365.1 bacterium
AAAATGGTTATCTCGTCGTTCATTTAACAAAGAGTTTAACTCAAAAAACGCCCCATGGAAAGCCGAAGACCGGGAATTATTCGTCGTCAGAGGAAGTGTTTGGAACCTAAAATTCAAAAAGACCGAACCTAAAACCAAAAAGTGAAAATTATAAACCAAAACGCAAAACTTACGTAACTAGTCTTGGATTTTAACGGGCTTTGGGTTTTTACTACTCGCTTACCGGCAAGTTCATAGGCGGAGTGCCTTTTTTGGCCTCCAGCTGAGTAAGGCGCGGCGCCTGAACGAACGAGGCGGGCGGATGGTAGAGGGTTGCAAGCTCTTCCGCATTTAAGACAGAGTCCTGCAAGTGCAGATACTGATGTATCTGCAACTTAACCAGACGCTCTTTATACGCTCTGAACAAAAGCCGTTTTCTCTCAAGAAGCCTCTGCTTTTTAAAAGTCCTGCCGACCTTGCTTGATGAGGTCAGGGTTCCGTTCCCGGGTCGAAACGAGTTCAGATCCTGCGTGTTAAAAACCCGAAGCGCGCCGCTTAAAGCCGAAAGATTCGCTTTATTGAAACCTTCTTTTTTGTCTATGTAAATCACACGGAATATCGTCTCGAATCCTACCTTGCCTATCTTAACCGCTATGGCTTTGGCTGTATTCTGCTCATAAGGATTCAGAAACTTAACGGGCTGTTCGGCCTTCTTCTCGGGAGATCCTCCCCACGTCGGATAAATTATAGGAGCTAAAATAAGATTCTTCGTAAACTGGCCGGAGCTGGTCAGAACATCCCCTTTCTTCTCCTCTTTTTTCGGCTGACCGGCTATTTTAGCTATTTCCGCTTCTCCTTTCTTTTTCCAGCTGTCGCCGGCGGCTTTGATAAGAAGCTGCATTAAAATCCTTTCTTCTCCCTTCAGATTAGACATCGCTTCCATCAGAGGAGCCAAGGAATCGGTGCTCACTTCTTCTTTTATGCCTTCGAACTCCTGATATGTCCTTATCGGATAAAACCCGTCTCTGGCCAATATATAATCCTGGCCAAAAAGATCATAATCTCCGTTGGGAATAACCTCGGGAAGATGTTTCATATAATCCTCAACTTCTTCTATCTCCACATCCGGATATTGCGAAAAGAAAGAGGACTCAATAAGATTTCTGAATTTCGACGGAGTGGTTATATAAAATTTTACGCCGTCCGCCGAGCCGACAATCTCACAGGAGATCCAATCCTCGACTTTTCCTTCCTTGTAAACCTCCTCGGGCTTTATCCCAAAACTATATATTCCGTGCAAGCTTGTAAAAACCTGCTCCATGGCTTTCGCGGATTTAAAGTTGGCGCTCGGCACGCGTATTTCCAGAGTAATCCATTTTATATTATGGATATATCTATGAATCTTGCTGTGTATAAGCCAGTCCGTGTATATGGCGACAGCGCCGAATACAAGCGCCAAAAAAATACCCAAGTCAACCAAGCCTAACAGGGAGTGTATTAAGGAGCTGACTATGGGGCTCATTTCTTTATGCGTTTATTGTGTAAACTCCTCTTTTTACAAGCACAAATCTTTTGTCTCGGATAAGCTCGTTGTGAACGGTAGCCGCTGACCTTGAAGTTTTACCGATTGAATTGACCGCCTCTGCAATCTCGCCGAAATGCATCGGCCTTCCCGCACGAAAGAGAACAAGGTAGGTTCTATCGCGCACGGTTCTCGGATTTATATGCAACCAGTTAGAGCTTCCGAGATCGCCATAAGGACCCACCATAAAACCCTTGGAAATTGAAAGGTAATTTATTATTAGAGGCTCGGTTAAATTGAATTGGTTTTGGGCCGAAGAAAGGAAAGAATCGAAGTCCTGTTTGCGGTGGGAATGAAGCTTGTTAATAAGCTTAAAAGCAACCTTCTCCGCAGAGGGGTCGTTGCGCCAATAAGCATGAGAGTCCGAGGTCTCATAAACTACAGCGGGGCCGTTAAGCAGTTTTGAAAGAAATCTTATCCTATTTCTAAAAACCTCGTTTTTTTCTTCGTTGCCCCAGGAGGACTTAAGATCGTTCGCTAAAAAATCGTCGCGGCGAACATTCCCGGCTCCGGTCAAGTACTCGTGAACAAGTTTAACGAAAAGTCCAGCTTCCTCGTTGTCTTTCAGCTCTTTTCTGGCTGTTTCTAAAGCTTTGTTTTCTATTTGTCTCACCCTTTCCCTCGTAAGCCCCAAGTCGCTGCCTATATCCTCAAGAGTCGAAATCGCCGGTTTTTTAAGACCGTAACGCCTGTTTAAGACGTCAAGCGATCTGTCGTCTCTTCCGGATAATGCCAGGCCGACAAGCTCCTCGATATTCGGGGTTTTACTGGCTATTGACATGATTTGAAATATACACTATTTACAGCAATCGGTCAAGTGTTTATCGCCTCTTTTCCGCCTCCTTATTGCTCATAACAAGCAGGGGGCTGGCCACGAAGATAGAAGAGTAGGTTCCGGCAACGATTCCGATAAGCAGGGTCAAGGCGAAGAATTTCAGGTTTCCGGGACCGAAGAAATAAAGAGCAAGAAGAACCAGGGCCAGCGAGAAAGAAGTATTAATAGAGCGGTGCATCGTCTCGTTTACGCTGCGGTTTACGACATCCGGTAAATCTATTTTGCCTTTGGCTTTGCTCAGATTTTCTCTAGTACGGTCAAACACAACGATGGTGTCGTGCACTGAGAAACCCATAATAACAAGAAGCGCGATTATAAAATTAGTATCTATGGTCAACCCGAAAAAATATCCGATGGCGGCGTAAGCTCCAGCCGGGATTATCACATCGTGCAGTAGAGTCAGTAAAGTTATAAATCCGTATTTCCAGGAACTCACCGGGCGGGAAACAAACCTGAAAGCATAAGCGACGAAAAGCGAGATGCCGGCAAGAACAAAAACGACGGCTTCAACAGCGCGTCTCGCAAGACTCGCGGAAACCGACGGAGAAAGAGACCAAAAATCCTGGCTTTGAACTCCATTTCCGAACTTCGACTGCAAATCATTAAGATACGCGGCGCGCTGATCTTCGGTTATTTCAGGAAGAGTTATCGAATAATCCTGGGCAACACTGTCATAAGCGACTATAGGAGCTTCAACTCCAGCCTGCTGTAAAACGTTTTTAACTTCTGTCGGCGTAGAATTCGGGATCTTAACGTCCCAGACAGTTCCTCCGGCAAAATCAACACCAAGGCGGAAACGGAAAATAATTATACTCGCCATGGATAAAAGCACCAGCACAAGAGCGACTACCAGAAATATTTTTCTTCTTCCTATTATGTTTAAAATCTTCATATTATTTCCTTAAAAACACTTTAAGTATCGTTCTGGTAACGAAGATGGCCGAGAACATACTGATTAAAACTCCGAGGCCCAGAGTGAAAGCGAATCCGCGCACGAATTCCGAAGTAAAAGCGTAAAGGATAAACGAAGTTATTATCGTGCTGACATTTGAATCCCTTATAGACGGCCAAGCTCTTTTGAAACCTTCTTCTATCGCTACAGCTCTGGCTAGACCCTTCCTTATCTCCTCCTTTGTCCTTTCAAAAATAAGTATGTTGGCGTCGACAGCCATGCCTATCGAGAGTATGAAGCCAGCTATTCCGGAAAGCGTCATGGTAAACATCGGCATAAGCTTAAATACAGACAGAGAAAATATTATGTAAACCACAAGTGCCAGATCAGCGAACAATCCGAACAAGCGGTAATAAAGAAGCATAAATAAGAGAACCAGTCCCGTTCCGACAAGCCCGGCGTAAAGTATGTTGTGCAAGGAATCCGCCGCAGCCGAGGCGCTGACCGTTCTTTCGTTTATCAGTGAAATCGGAGCGGACAAGGCGCCGGCGTTGAATCTCGAAACCAGCGCGGTAGCTACAGACTGGGTTATGCCGCTTCCAGAAATCTGAGCTTGCCCGCCGTTTATCGCCTCATTAATAATCGGGCAGCTTCCCTGCGGATCGTTGGGGAAAACAAAGTTCCCATCCACAAAAATACAGAGAGGTTTTCCGACATTTTCCGACGTAACCCGCTGAAACAAGGTGGAACCCTGAGAATTAAGCTGGAAGTCAACTATCGGCCTGTTAAACTGGTCAAAGTTCAGCGAAGCATTCGAGATGTACCTGCCGGTTATTCCGGTCGGCACGTAGGAATACGTGGTCGAAGCGGAGGTTGAAGACGAATTAGACTCGGCCAATCGGAAGTCCAGGACGGGAGTCGCTCCTATCTGGTTAACCGCCTGCTGTAGATTTTTTACCCCGGGAAGCTCGACTAAAAGCTCATACTGGCCGTTGCTGTTGGCGATAGTCACATTCGGCTCGGAAACTCCGTAAAGATTTATTCTGCGCTCTATAACATTCTGCAATCCAGTCATTACTGAATTGTATTCGTTCGGATCTACCCCCGAGAGATCAACTTTATAGACCAAAGTAGTTCCTCCAGCGACATCTAATCCGAGATGCCACGGCAAAATTTTCGCGCCGAGGTTCTGCGGATAAACAAAAAGCGCTCCAAGGACTCCCAAGGAAAGTATTAGCAACAGAACAATTAGATTAGCCTGAAAACCTTTCATATACTCATAATTAATCCATTACGCAGGTATAACCGCATCTGTCCCCCCACCAGGACTCGAACCTGGGACCCACTGCTTAAAAGGCAGGTGCTCTACCAACTGAGCTATAGGGGGAGCCCACCGGCCTGACAGTCGGCACCTAGCACCACTTTACTTTATTCGTCTTTTAATGTTTTTTCAAGTTCCTCGAGAAGCTTTCTTGCTTTCGCGCCGAGCTTTTTCGGAGTTTGAATCTCCAGATTTATTATCATATCCCCAGCCGGAGTCATGCCCTCGCCTTTTATTCTGATCTCATCGGTAACTACGGATCCCGGCTCGATTTTGAAACTCACTTTTTTTCCAAGGAGGTTTCTGGTTTCTATCTCCTTACCCAAAAGGATGTCCTCGAGCTTTACTCTCAATTTGCGCACAAGATTATTTCCATCGCGCGTGAATTCCGGATGCGGTTTTATGACCACGCGGACATACAAGTCTCCAGGATCGGTATTCCTTTCACCCGCCTCGCCTACGCCTTGTATCTTTATAATCTGCCCGTTAACTACTCCCGGCCTTACGTCAACCGCAACTTTTTTCTCGCCCGCAATCCTTCCTTCGCCTTTGCAGACAGGACATATTTTATTCGGCACCTCTCCCGTCCCCTTGCAATATTTGCATTGAACGACTCTATTGAATGTTCCAAAAAAAGTGTTATGGGTTTCCTGAATCTCTCCGCGGCCGTTGCAGTGGGCGCATTTAGTTTGCCCGGCTTTGACATCGTATCCGTTTCCGCCGCAGGATTCGCATTTTACCTGCGTGCGGTATCCCAGTTCTATTTTCTTTCCCGTTCTAGCGTCTTCCAAAGAAATCGCTATCGGAACTTCTATATCCGATCCGCGGCGATAACTTTTTCTTTTCGGCTTCACGCCGAGCCCTTCGAAGAAAGCATCAAAGATGTCACCGAGGTCGCCGTTGCCGTTTTCGTCGAAATTAACATTCCACTCGAAAGGAGCTCCGCCGGGGAAACCTCCGAAACCAAAACCGTTCTGTCCATTAAAACCGGCGGCGTTTCCTTCGAACACACGGCCGAATTTGTCATATTGCTTTCTCTTTTCCGGGTTGGAAAGAATCTGATACGCCTCGTTTATTTCTTTGAATTTATCGGCATCGCCTCCACTTTTGTCCGGATGATACTTATGGGCCAAGCGGCGAAAAGCCTTTTTTATATCATCAGCAGATGCGTTTTTGCTGACTCCTAAAACTTCATAATAGTCACGCATGATTATTTTTCTAAAACGGGTTATAAGGCTTTATTCGGCACCCGTCAACGAAATGGTTTCCTTACTGGTCTGAGTATACCGCATGGAAGCAAAATTAAAAGCTATCAAAAGCTGGAATATTAAGTAGGTTATAAGGGAAAGAATCGGATAAAGAATGAAACTCACGCTTTTAACCGCAAGGAGAACCGCTATAACCAGTATCACGTTCAACGCTATTTGAGTTTTCGAATTCAGCTCGGAAATCTTATTGGCCAGAATGGTGGAAAAATTTTGGACCGGGGTTTTGTTCAGGTCGATATTGGAACCGGCATAACCTTCAAGCTGGCTGCTGATTTGATTGACCAGCTGGGTAATAATCGATCCTCTCGCGGACGGCGGAGTGTTTGCCGGTAAGCGGCTTCGCACAAGAGCTGAAAGAAAATCCTGAGTCGAGGTGGTTAAATCAAGGCTGGGATCATAATATTTGACCGAATAAACAACCGGGCTTACAAAACCGGTAATCGCCTGCGGCGTAAAACGGTAAACACCGCCGAAAAAATAAACCGTGCCCAAAAATACGACGATACCAACAACCGCCGTGTCTATCGCGTGTATGCCGGCCCTGCTAAAAACTATTTTTACAGACGATTTTATCGCGGATTTGGTTGCCCGGGCGCCGAACAAAAGCAGGCCAAGAAGTAAGATAAAAGCCGCTACGATATAGTTTGAAGAAAAAGACCCGAAAAACATAGGAGCGAAAGAAGCGGCATCGGCAAGGGCCAGAAGGGAAAGCAGGGAAATATTGGGAACAAGAAATGCCTGCAGGGCAAAGAATACGACAAAAACCAGGGAAATAAGCGCGCTTTCGGAAATAAGTCCGAGGTGGAAATCGTATCCGGCCCATAACCCGAGAAAAAGCGGGACAGCAGCGACGAAAAAAGTCTTAATTATCGGAATCCACTCCTCTTTAAACAACGAAACTTTTCGCACGGTTGGCGCGGACTTATTAAGCAGGTTTATCTCTTCCGGCATATAGGATCTCGGCCGAGACTTATTATTGGCCGTCTCCGGAGTTATTTTCTTGAGTTCCCGATTCTCCGGAATTGTTTTGATTATACATCGAAGGTCCTATCTTTTGAATATCGTCGCTCAAGTTTTTTATTTCCCTTTCCATCAATTCCCTGTCTGTGCCGTTGATAGCGGTTTTAAGCGAATCTATTCTTTCCCTAATGGACGTTTTTATCTCGTCTGAAACCTTCTCTCCAGCATCGCTTAACGCCTTCTCCGCCGTATAGACCAAAGTTTCTCCTTTGTTTTTTGTTTCGGTCAAGTCGCGTTTTTTTCTGTCATCCTCGGCATACGCCTCGGCTTCGCGCTTTAATCTTTCAACCTCTTCCTTGGACAAAGATGTGGTAGCCTCGATCCTGACACTCTGGCTTTTCCCAGTAGCTTTATCCGCGGCTCTGACGCTCAAGATGCCGTTAGCGTCAACATCGAAAGTCACTTCTACTTGCGGAACGCCGCGCGGAGCCGGAGGAATGCCGTCAAGAATGAACCGGGCAAGAGTCTTATTGTCCACAGACATTTCTCTTTCCCCCTGAAGCACGTGAACTTCGACCGATGTCTGGTTGTCGCTCGCGGTGGAAAAGACCTGCGTTCTTGATGTCGGAATAGTCGTGTTTTTCTCTATTACTCTCGTAAACACCCCTCCCATAGTCTCTATACCAAGCGAAAGCGGGGTAACGTCCAGCAATAAAATATCCTTGACGTCTCCCTGCAGTATTCCGGCCTGGACCGCCGCGCCGACCGCGACGACTTCGTCCGGATTGATTCCGCGGTGCGGATCTTTACCGAAAAGCTTTTTAACGGCATCCTGCATCGCGGGCATTCTGGTCTGCCCTCCGACGAGAAGGACTTCATCTATTTCCTCCAGTTTGAATCCGGATTTCTCCACGGTTTGTCTCGTAAGATCTACGGAGCGGTCAAGATAATCGCGGACCAATTCCTCGAGCTTCGCTCTTGAGAGTTTCATAAGGAAATGCTTCGGTCCGGAAGAGTCCGAGCTTATGTAAGGAAGATTAACCTCCGTTTCCATCGCGGTCGAGAGTTCGTGCTTAGCGCGCTCGACGGCTTCTTTAAGCCTCTGCAAAGCGAGCGGATCCTTGGAAATATCTATGCCTTCCTGCTTTTTATATTCCTGCACAAGATACTCCTGGATTCTCTTATCGAAATCGTCTCCTCCAAGGTGCGTGTCCCCGCCGGTTCCTTTAACCTCAACGGTGTCGTCCCCGACTTCAAGAACCGATATGTCGAACGTTCCTCCCCCGAAATCGTAAACGACTATTTTCTGGTTTTTTTGCTTATTCAAACCGTAAGCCAAAGCCGCGGCAGTAGGCTCGTTTATAATTCTCCTGACTTTAAGCCCCGCTATCTCGCCGGCGTTTTTGGTCGCCTGCCTTTGGGAGTCATCAAAATATGCGGGGACGGTTATCACCACTTCCTCGACTTTTTCTCCGAGCTTGGCTTCCGCGTCCGACTTGAGTTTCGCTAGAACCATGGCCGAGATTTCTTCAGGTTTGTACCACTTGTCTCCCATTTTTATCTCAACTCCGTCATCAGCCGCTTTTCTTACTTCGTATGGAAGCCATTTCACATCCTCCGAAACTTCGGCATCGGAAAACCTGCGTCCTATAAGGCGCTTAACGGAAAAAATGGTGTTCTGCGGATTCGTTATGGACTGGCGCTTCGCGAGCATGCCGACCAGCCTTTCTCCCGACTTGGAAAGAGCGACTACGGACGGCGTAGTGCGCGCTCCTTCGATGTTTTCGAGTATAACGGGTTCCCCCCCTTCAATCACGGCCATCGCCGAATTAGTAGTCCCTAAATCTATTCCTAAAATCTTCATAATTATTTTTTTGCTTTTTTACTTAAAGACCTTGACTTTTGCCGGACGCAAAACTTTTCCGTTCAACATATAGCCGGTTTCTATTTCCTCGGCAACGGTTCCGGACTCCCCGCCGTCCTCGGCATAAAGCGCTTCATGGACCGTCGGATCGAATACTGCTCCGGGAGAAGCGTTTATCCTTGTAATTCCCTGCCTGCGCAAAATATCCTCAAACTGATTTTTAATCATATACACGCCTTTTTCAACCGGACCATTCTTCTCCAGAACCGACAGGCTCAGCTCTAAATTGGAAAGCACGGTTATAAACTCTTTAATCAGTTCCTCGTTTCCAAACCTGGCCATGTCTTCGAGCCTTTTTAATTCGTCTCTCTTGTAGTTAGCCAGATCAGCCTTCGCTCTTTTCCAACCGTCTAGGTATTCATCCCTTTCCCTCTTTAAATCACGCAGTTCTGCCTGAAGGGCGCGTGCTTCGTCCACCCCCATAAGGAGCTTTTCCTCTTCCTCGTTATTAAAATTGCCGTTTTTTTCTTCTTCCATATTACAAACAAAAAATTCTTCGGTAACGCTTCATATCATAACGACGGTTTATTTGCCGATTTCAGCAGCCCATTCAACTTACCCTTCCTTATCAAATCCTATCACGTATTCCGATTCGGCGTCATTATATTCGATCCGAGTTACGGGGACCCACATTTGTCCTATTCTATTCACTATTTCCCTCTTTGATAAGATAACTTATCCCGACTTTTAGCAATCATAATTTAGCACGTTATTTTATAAACGCAAGAATGGCGGGCTTATTGCTTTTCCGCGTTATAGATCGCCTGGATTTGAGCAGAGGTCAGCGTTTTATCATAAAGCCTCATATTGTCGCCGCGGCCTGGAAAAAATTGGTGGTATGGATTGCCGCTGTAATTATCCGCCCCAATCACAAACGGCGTGTTGGAATTATAAGTAACCGTTCCAGAGGTAATACTTCCCGAGGAAATAAATTTGCCGTTCATATACAAGCTTTGAGCAGTTCCATTAATGACGTAAGTGACCATATTCCACGCGTTATCGGTTATTGGCGTCGTATCAACTACCCACGGTTGCCATGCGGTGTTTATTTCGACATCTCCTTCCAGTTGGAGATTGGATATTAAAAAAATTCGCGGTCCCGGATCGGCCGCAAAAATATAACCCCCATTACTAGTGGAATAAAACCAGGCGTTAATGGTAATCGGCTCTTGAATATCGGTAGCGCTCGGCAAATTTATATAGTCATCCCCTCCGTCAAACGAGTAACACCCTCCGCTTACGCATCCCGATGATTCGTACGTAGGTCCCGTCCCTGTGGACGTCGCATCCTCCAGGGTTCCGTTATTTCCCCATCCCG
>JAKCBB010000019.1 GCA_021839365.1 bacterium
GCCGCGGCAACGAATTCTTCTATAACAATCGAGCGCTGTCCGATAGATTTTCTGGAATTGGAGCTTTTGAAGCTGAAAAAGATGGGTTTCAGATACAGGATTTTAAAACGATATAAAGCTAAAAACGGCCAAACGAATCTCGTCGACATAAAAACATATACCTCGAAGCTAAAAGCCCTGGAAGAAAAGATAGAGGCCAGACCTTTCCCCGGCCTGAACATAGACAACCTTCCTTTCTTCGTTCCTATAGCCACCCAAGCCAAAGGAGAAACGCTTATTCACGACTGGGTTTATGAAAACAGGGCGATTTATTATACGGAGCTTACCAAGCTCGGCGCTGAAATAAACCTGGCAGATCCGCACAGGGTTTTTATAAAAGGCGTAACGCCTTTAAGGGCAGCCGAGGTTATTGCTCCTCCAGCACTCAGGCCGGCGGCAATAATAATGATAGCCATGCTCGCCGCGAGGGGCATTTCCACTTTGCGGAATGTCTATAGCATAAATCGCGGATACGAAGATATCTGCGCGAGGCTTAACCAGCTCGGAGCCAAAATAAAAATAATAAAATGAATTTATTTCGTCGCTGGGTCCTTATAGTAACCTTGTCCGCGGCTTTTATCGTATTAAGCGCATTCTTAGTGCTTTTTGCCACCGGCAATAGAATAAACCTGCGGAATATGACAATAGAAAAAGTCGGCGGCATATATATTGCCAGCCAGCCAGCAGACGCCTCTATTTTTCTTAACAATGTACCGGTAAAAAACTCGTCCGGAATATTAAATCCGGGAACTGTTATAAATAATCTGATAAGCGGAGTTTATAACGTGTCTGTTTCGAAAAGCGGATATTACCCGTGGATGAAAGAGATAAAAGTCAGACCGGGACTTGTTTCTGTCTATGAAAACGTAGTTTTAGTACCGAAGTCCGGCGGCAAGAATTTTGTAACCGGAGTTCCAGCTTCATCTCTTAAAAGCGGCATTTCTTCAATAGTTCTCGCCGGAACGAACTTACTAATATCAACGAATAACGGCAAACTTTATCTTGACGGAAAGATGATAAACGGAGGCAGGGTAGTAGACGTATCCGGAAGCGGCTCTATCATAACTTACAGCTACCTTGCCGATTCGTATTATTTGACAACTTCTTCCGCGCCGTCGTTGCCGCTCAATTTGTCGGCGGAATTTTACGCCGATGCGTCGAACCTTCTTTCCTCAAACGAGTTTATTACAAAAATATCTTTTTCTTCCTTAAGCGGACAATACTTCCTCGTGAGAACAAACCTTGCGCTTTATGGCATGAATATCGCCACTCACTCGGTGAAATTGATTTCTGCAGCGTTATCCGGTTACGCCAGCGCCGGCAACCAGATTTATTGGATAAACCGCCGCGAAATAGCCACCTATAATCCGATTTACCAGGTGTATGGCAAGGCAAGCGTTTCCCCCGCCGACCAAAGCGAGGTTGTAGACCTGCTCGCTATGCCCGACGGAGACGAATTATTCGTCCTCTATAAAGACGATAGGCTTTTTTCGATCATTCCCGGGCAAGCTCCGGTCTTAATCGCGTCGGACGCGACCAGCGTTAAAATTTCACCCGACGGGACAAACGTCGCTTACATCGAATTGGGAGGAAAAATAACCGACATCTACGCATCCCTGACCAAGCCGGTGGCAATACGAACGGGATTGAACGCTGTTTCTTCAAATATAAGCTGGTATGACGATGCACACTTATTTTTACAAAGCGGCAACGGCTTGTATTTTTCAGAAATAGACGACAAGAACCCGCCGCTGAATATAACGGAAGTATCGTCCAGCACTAGGAATTACGCGTATGATTCCGCTAATAATATTCTATATTTTACCGACGGAAT
The DNA here is from genome assembly GCA_021839365.1 of bacterium. Taxonomy (GTDB): domain Bacteria; phylum Patescibacteriota; class Minisyncoccia; order UBA6257; family Colwellbacteraceae; genus JACWAO01. The sequence goes on from JAKCBB010000019.1 coordinate 1,874, forward strand.
ATCGGTAAAAACCCTGAAGATAGGCAAGTAACCGTCGGCGGAAGGTAGAGCGCGTAATGAATGTTGAACGACGGCAAACGTTTCACGGTTTATAGCGTGCGGTTTAAGATTTATAATTCTCCTCAACCTTATCCCAGTTCACCGCGTTCCACCAGTTCGCTATGTACTCCGGACGCCTGTTCTGGTATTTGAGATAATAAGCGTGTTCCCAGACATCTAGGCCCAACAAGGGCTTTTGCCCATCGCTTATCGGCGAGTCCTGGTTGCGCGTCTGTACGATCTCGAGTTCGTTATCGTTGTTCTCTACGAGCCAGACCCAACCGCTTCCAAAAAGAGTCGCTGCGGCATTGGCAAAAGACTCTTTAAATTTGGATATGTCGCCGAATTTTTTTGCTATTGCATCGGCAAGATCTCCGGTCGGCTCGCCGCCGCCGTCATGTTTCATCATTTTCCAAAACAAAGAATGGTTATAGTGCCCCCCGCCATTATTTTTAACCGCGATTCTTATCTCTTCTGGAATTCTGTCCAAATTAGACAGTATCTCTTCGACGGTAAGCTCCTGAAGGTCCTCGTGTCCTTCAAGCGCCGCGTTAAGCTTATCGACGTATGCTTGATGGTGTTTATCATGGTGAACCTCCATAGTTTTGGCGTCTATGTACGGTTCCAAAGCGTCTAATCCGTACGGTAATTCCGGTAAAGTGTGTTTCATATTTTTAATGTTGCTTGTTATCGTTTGTTTTTTGAAGCTTTTGCAAGCCGTACGCCATCATGGCCAGAATCGCAGTCATTAGCAATGCATACGCGAACTTAGCTATGATACTCCCCGCAGTAAAAGGAAACAGGTATTGAATAAGGGAGGTCACTGCGCTGTTCCAGGCCAAACCCGCTACCAGACCAAAAGCCGCTAAAATTAAAGTGAAAGTCCTTTCGCGCACCTCGTTTCGGATGCCTCTAGCTTCTTCTTCTAATTTTTTTATTCTATTCGACACTTCTTCTATTATATAAGTCCGCGCAGCTAAATCACAAGAACCTGCTTCATACACTTTTTAAGAATATCGGCATTTTCCTTGTCCGGCCCGTTTCCGTCAAACCCGGGAACTTCCATGATCCATGTTTTATCGATTAATTCCTTGAATTTAGCCATATTCTCGAATCCCGATATCCCTATATGTCCGTTCCCGATATTTTCATGCTGATCGCGATGCGAGTCCGACGCGGTTTTAGAATCATTAGCATGGATAACCGGAGTGTTTTTCCAACCGACAGTTTTATCCCAGCGCTTTATAAAATCCCTTACGGAATCATCGTCATATTGAAACATCAATCCTGCCTCTAGTCCGTGAGCGGTATCGAAACATGCCGCCGCCCGTTTCGAGTCTATTATTTTAAGAATTTCTCCTATCTCTTCCGGAAACGACCCCAGTTTTTGTCCCCCGCCGGCGGAGTTTTCCAAAACTATTTTTGCGCGGCCATCTACGTCTTCTAAGATACGTCTCACCGCGGAAGCCACTTTCTTCATAGCCTCATCTTTTGGAGAATCTTTTCCGGAACCTATATGAAAAATCAAACCGTCGGCATCGAGCGCTTTGGTAATTTTAAAATGCGCTTTGAGATTTTCTTCCGACTTGTGCGCGATTTCGCTGTCCGGTGAAGCAAGGTTTACAAGATACGCGGCATGAAGGTAAACCTCTTCAAGTCCGGCGGCTTTCTTGGCTTCTTTGAATTTTTCTATAGCGCTCAGATTCGGTTCTTTAACATTCCACTGCCTAGGCGAAGCTCCGAAAAGCTGGAGACAGTTAAGCCCTATTTCTTCGGCGCGTCTTACCGCATTATCGAGTCCGCCGGTTGTTTGCAGGTGTGCGCCGATTTTCAAAGTCTTTGGCATAAACTTCATTTTATGCCTTAAAGTTGGACTTAACAACAAAATTGGCTTATTCTGCGATAAACCCCGAATACAGCAAGGTTAAGCGGGGTAAATTGCACCAAAAAAAGGAGATGGTTTCCCGTGAACGACCAAAAAACGCTCCCGGAGATCGAGAAATGGGTAAGGCAGGCTGTTTTAAGGATTCAGCTTCTAGCTCTCAATAACGATTCGGCGTATCCGAGCCAGAGCGTCAGATATATTTTGCTCAGGATCTTCGAGATATTGGCCGGAAAGAGAATGAATGCCGATATCGAAGAGTATACCGTAAACGAAATATTTCAGGTGCTGGGCCTCAAAGAAAGCAAGGAAACCATTCTTCTCCGGCAGATTTTGCTGGATGGACACCATAGAGCTCCGACTCTGGAGGAGATCGTCAAAGCGGTCGATGTTCTTAATCTTCCAACCCTACCAAGCAAACCCGAACCTTCGGTCTTTCTGCTGGAAGTGTTCCGCTTTTGCTGGCAAACGGATTATCTCTCCAGCAGCAACCCCTCGTCATAGCGCGAGGGGTTTCTTTATATCTTGGGCTTCAAATTTTAAAAACAGTAAATCAAAACTACAATCGAGACAGCGGACACAACAGATGATTATGCCCGCGCGCCGGACAGTATTTTCTGCCATACTGAATAAGCGCGTAAGTTATATACGGCCAGTCTTTTTTAGGAATAATTTTCTCGAGATCCCTTTCTATCTTGCCGGGGTCAGTTTCCTCGGTTAGACCCAAAAGGCGCGACAGGCGGCGGACGTGAGTGTCCACGGCAATTCCTGAAATTATTCCATACGCATTCCACAAAACCACATTTGCGGTTTTTCTCCCGACTCCGGGAATGGAAATCATCTCGTCCATTGTCTTGGGGAGTTTGCCGTTAAACTTTTCTTTTATAACCTTGGCCGCGGCAAGAATATTTTTTGCCTTGGCGCGATAAAACCCGGTTGGTCTTATGTCTTTCTCGAACTCCTTTTGATTCGCTCTCAGATAGCTGTCAAAACGCCTGTATTTTTTAAAAAGCGCCGGCGTAACTTCATTGACCTTTTTATCGGTGCACTGCGCGGACAGGATAACGGCCACCAACAGCTCCCAATTACTGGAATATTTAAGCTGTATTTTAGGATCAGGAAAAAGTTTCTTTAAGACGCGGAGGATTTTAACCGCCCTGTCTTTGCGGGTCCTCGGTTCTGACCTCTTTGTCATTTTTCCTTCTTTGCCTTCATTTCACTGAAAACAAAGATATAAAGTATATCAAGTATACCGGCGGTGTTGATGACAATCAGGGCTACAAACCACCACAGGCTGTTTTTTCTTGCCGCACGCCAAAGCGCCCATCCTTTCCACGGTATCGTCCATAAAATCAAGAGCGTCATCATAACCGGGTTTAAGCCCGGAACGCCGTAAAGATCAGCCATAATTTTATTTAACTTCCGTCCCGGGAGAAACCTCGTTTTCCGGAGTTAAGAGAACGGCCTTTCCGTCGATATCCGCAGCTATAATCATTCCGTAGCTAGTCAAACCGCGCATTTCTCTGGGCTCTATGTTAAGCAAAACCGGTATTTCTTTGCCTATCAGAACTTCCGGTTCCGGAAAGGTCTCGGCGATTCCCGAGAGAACCTGTCTGGGTTCGCTCTCGCCTACATCGAAAGTAAGCTTCAAGAGCTTGTCCGCGCCCTCTATCCTTTCGGCCGAAATTACTTTTCCTATTTTTATTTCCGCTTTTTTAAACTCGTCAATGGTAATCATTTTGGGAGAAGTATAACAAGATTCCGGCTTATTTTCTAACTTTTGAACAATTTCGCTTACCGGCAGGGCATCTTCTTTTTTAAAACCGCCGACCCTGGTTCTTTCAAGTTCCGTTATATATCCTCCGGTCCCCAAATCCCTGCCGATGTCCCGCGCCAGCGCTCTTATATATACTCCCGGACCGGTTACGACACGCAGATTCAACACGGGCCAGGAATAGTTCAAAACTTCTATTTCTTTTATTTCGACCTGCCGGGGTTTTAGATCGGCAACCTTCCCGTCTCTCGCCAGTTTATACGACTCCTTGCCAGAAACCTTGACCGCGCTATATACCGGAGGAATCTGGTTTATCTTGCCCGCGAACTTAGCCGCCGCATTTTTGATTTTTTCCATATCCGGTTTGTTTTTAACGTCAACCGCGGTTTTCACTCCTTCTTCATCGTCCGTGGAACTGTTTTCTCCTAACTTTATTTCGGCGAGATACTCTTTTTCTTTGAGTTCCGGAGAACTTAACAACCGCGTTCCTTCATTGACGCCGATGATTAAAACTCCGCTGGCCAGCGGATCAAGCGTGCCGCCGTGACCTATTTTTTTGACGCCTGATCCGCGCTTAATCGCCTGGACAACATCGTTCGATGTCGGCCCTTTGGGTTTATAGACGGCAAACACGTGTTGATAATCCATAATTTTCTTTATTAAGGTATAATGGATAATTATGACATTATCCACTCACGCCGTGGCGGGAGGAGTAATAGCTTCGACCGTTTCCCAGCTGCCGGTGATAGGTTTTATTTTGGGATTTTTAAGTCATTTTGTGCTGGACGCCATACCTCATTGGGATTACAAACCGACCTCTAAAATACGAAGCAGTTCCGGCCCGCTTGACGATGACATTATTTTGAACCGAAGCTTCGTCGTTGATTTGGGTAAAATATCCCTGGATTTTATAATCGGCTTAGGAATAATCCTTGTTATCCGCTACCTGTTCCGCTTTCCGCTGGAACCGCTGATTATCGGCGGAATAGCCGGTATCCTCCCTGATTTTCTGCAATTTGTTTATTTCAAAACAAGAGTCGAACCTTTTGTCTCTCTCCAAAAGTTCCACGTCTGGATTCACAGCAAAAAGAGGGTAAAATCTCCGTTCCGGGGTATAAGCGCGCAGGTTGCGATAGTCCTCATGTTTATCGCTATTGCCGTTTCCTAAAACCCGTAAGACTTCTTCCTCTCACCCTTCTGTGGTAACTTATCGCAAAACGGTGCGCTTCATCGCGCAGTTTTATAAGCTCCTCCGGTTTTATCCATGAAGGAAATTTGCCGGTAAAATCGTTTTTCTTGCGTTCCGGACCCTTAGCGATCCCCACTACCGGTATCACCAACCCCTTCTCGGCTATCGCCTTTTTGGCCGCCGAAACCTGTACCAATCCCCCGTCAACCATTATTAAATCCGGCAGAGGCCAGGCGTTGTTCAACCTTCTCGTTATGACCTCCTTAAGCATACCGACGTCGTTGGAGCCGATTATGGTTTTAATCCTGAACAATCTGTATTCTTTTTTATTTATCCCGCCATTTTGCCAGACAACCATCGACCCGACCGCAGATGTCCCGGAGATATTGGAAATATCATATCCCTCGACTCTTTTGCTCGGTTCCGGTTTGCTTTCGTCCTCTATCTTGTTTTCAGAGATAAGCGCGACGTCCTGGATGTGCTTCAGGGCGAAAATCTGTCCGCGCAATTTGGCCGCCTTTTCGAATTCCGTTTTTTTGGCGGCTTCTTTCATTTCTTTTTCCAGGGATTTCAGTATCCTCTCTTTCCTGCCCTCAAAAAACAACCTGATGTTTTTAATGTTTTTCAGGTATTCTTTTTTGCTTACGGCGCCTATGCACGTTCCCGGGCAGAGGCCTATCTCATACTCGAAGCACGGCCGTCTAGCTTTCCCTATCTTGTCTGCGGAATGAACGCTATATGGAAATATTCTGCGGATTATCCTCAATGCTTCGCGGATGCTTGAAGATGAGGTAAACGGGCCGAAAACGGCCTTAGCCGGGATATCTTGAAGTTCCTTCCCATAAGCCAAAATAACCCTGGGAAACGCGTCTTTGGTTATGACCACGCGCAGGAAACTCTTATCGTCTTTCTCCCGGATGTTGTACGGCGGAGAGTGTTTCTTGATCAGACCGGATTCCAGAATCAAAGCCTCGATGGCCGTGTCGGTTTTAAGGAAGCTTATCTTTGCTATCTCGGAAACCATTTTGGAGATCCTGGCTTCCTGCGGCCGTAAAAAATAACCGGAGACTCTCCTCTTAAGATTGACCGCTTTACCGATGTAAATAATTTTCCCCGAGCGGTTTTTCATCAGATAAACTCCGGGGGTAGCCGGAAGGTTTCGGTATAATTTCTTTTGATCGGCCATATTGCGTTAGTTTGCTTTTACTAAACAATTTCCACGATCGTGGAAATTGTTTAGTAAGTTTTAATTATCCTTGTTTGCTTTAAATGTCTTCCTTAGATAATCGCCCGTATAGCTTCCCGCTATTTTAGAAACATCCTCGGGCGTGCCTGTGGCTACGATCTTTCCTCCCGCTTCGCCGCCTTCCGGACCGAGATCTATCACCCAGTCGGCGGACTTTATCACGTCAAGGTTGTGTTCGATAACGACTATGGTGTTTCCCCTGTCCACCAGCCTTTGCAGAACAGCCAAGAGTTTTTCTATATCCGAGAAGTGTAAGCCGGTTGTCGGCTCGTCTAAAAGGTAAAGCGTTCGCCTTGTATCGCGCTTAGCCAGTTCCGCTGCCAGCTTGATTCTCTGCGCCTCGCCGCCCGAGAGCGTCGTGGCCGGCTGGCCAAGCTCCATATACCCCAAACCAACCTCGTCTAGTATTTTTAATTTATCGTAAAGCGATGGTATGTCCTCAAAAAACTTTACGGCTTCGGAAACGGTCATTTTAAGAATATCGTAAATGTTTTTTTCCTTGTATTCGACTTCAAGCGTTTCTCTGTCGAATCTTTTACCCTGGCAGATGTTGCAGGTTACGTAAACCGTCGGGAGAAAATGCATTTCTATCGCTAAATAACCGTGTCCTTCGCAGTGCTCGCACCTTCCTCCTCTCACGTTAAAACTGAATCGTCCGGGTTTCCAGCCTCTAACCCTTGAATCTTCAGTCGCGGCAAAAAGCTCGCGGATTTCCGTCCAGGCCCCGATATAGGTCGCGGGGTTGGAACGCGGCGTGCGGCCTATCGGCGACTGGTCGATATTGATAACCCTATTAAGATACTCCAATCCCAGTATGGACTTATGCGCCCCGGGCCTGTGGCTGGCGCGGTTAAACTTGTTAGCGAGGGTTTTATATAACACATCGTAGATAAGCGTGCTTTTACCCGACCCGGAAACGCCGGTTATCGCGGTAAACTTCCTTAACGGAATATCGACATCGATATTTTTAAGATTGTTTTCCGTTGCGCCTCTTATTTTCAAAAAATCCCCGGGATGCCGCACCGGCCGGCGTTCCGTTGGAATCTCTATCTTTTTATCTCCCCGGAGATAATCCAGAGTAAGCGATTTTTGCTTCTTGTCCTTGAGTATTTCCGGCAAAGGACCTTCGGCTACCACTTTTCCGCCGTTCACTCCCGCTCCCGGGCCGAAATCGACCAAATAGTCGCTGGCGTGGATCGTATCTTCATCGTGCTCGACGACGATTATCGTGTTTCCTATGTCGCGCAGGTTTTGCAGCGTTTTTATAAGCTTAGCATTATCGCGCTGGTGCAGACCTATAGTCGGCTCGTCCAGAATATAAAGCGTTCCGACGAGCCTTGAACCGATCTGCGAAGCCAGTCTTATTCTCTGCGCCTCGCCGCCCGAGAGCGTTCCGGCCTTTCTGTCGAGCGTTAGGTAATTAAGCCCCACATCGGCCAGAAACTTCAACCGGCTTTTTATCTCGCGGAGCGGGACCTCGGCGACTATTTTCTGTTCCTCGCTTAATTTTATTTTTTCAAAGAAGGCCATCGCCTCGTCGATCGAAGAAGCCGTAATCTCGGTTATGTTCTTTCCTCCGATCAAGACGCTTAATGCTTCCGGGCGCAATCTTTTTCCCGCACAAACCGGACAAATTTCCTCGGTCCATAAATCTTTAGTTCCTAACCCGTGGCAGGCTTCGCAGGCTCCGTAAGGACTGTTGAAAGAGAAAAGCCGGGGTTCTATTTCCG
>JAKCBB010000020.1 GCA_021839365.1 bacterium
TTTGCCTTATCCTTCATTTTTCGGATAAGGGGGAGGGAGTTTTCCTTTCTTCCTGCGTCATAGGAGCCCATGATACGTTTCAGTTTAACAGAGGATGACGGGAGTTGGAAGTCGAGGGTTAAAGTGAAAAAAATGGATGCCGTCCTGAAACATTAGTTAAAGATATTGGTTTAACGGGTTCAATGCGACAGGTAAGAGTAAGGAATTCCAAAACCTAACTCATAAGACCTGAACTCCAGGCCCCGCGCTTATAAAACCAAACCTTGATAAAATCGGTCATAAAGAAATAAGGGATAACCAAAAGAAGTATTACCGCTATTGATCTTAAAGGCAAAGGAGTAAAAGAAAACCATTCCTGGAACCACGGTATATAAATTATTGCCAAAGAAAGGATAAAGTCCGCCGCGAAAGAGATATTCAGGGTCAGAGAAGGCAGCTTTGTTTTCCAAAAATGCTCCCTGTTTCGTATGGCATAAAAGATAACCAGGGCCTGCAGGGTAAAGAAAAGAAACAGGCTGGTTCTGGCTACGCCTTCCGGATCGGACCTTATAATAAGGAAATAGACAATTTCGAACAAAGCGGTAGGCAGGCCTAATATCAAAGATATGTAAATAAGCTCTTTTATATTCTGCTTCTCCGGCTGGATAACGCGTTTTTCTTCAACGGTGTCGGTAGAAATCATTGTTAACGGCGCGTCTCCTAAAAGGTTGTTCAAAAGCGCCTGTATCGGGAGTATCGGAAGATTTGCGGAAAAGACATATAGAATAGAGAGTGAAACCAGCATGCCGAAATTATTAAGCATCGTGTAACGGATATATTTGTTGATATTTACAAAAATAGAGCGGCCTTCTTTTATTCCGTTAATCACCACATCCAGGCTTTTATTCAGAAGAACTATGTCCGCGTTTTCTTTGGCTATATCGGTCGCCGAGTTCACGGCGATAGACACATCGGCCAGTTTCATGGCCGGAGCGTCATTTATACCGTCCCCCTGATACCCCACAACGTTGTTCTTCTTCAACGCTTCGATAATTTTATATTTTTGCTCCGGAGAAACCCTGGCAAACACATTGTATGTTTCTACGGCTTTTACAAACTCTTCTCCGCTCATCTTCTCCAACTCATCCCCGGTGTAAACCATGTCCCCTTCTCCCGCGAGTCCCACTTGTTTTCCTGCATACAAGGCGGTTTCTTTGGCGTCTCCTGTCAATATTTTTATTCTTATGCCAAGACGTTCGGCAAGATGAACTGCGCTTTTCGCCGTGGGACGGAGCGGATCTTCAAAACTTATATATCCCAAAAATTTCATTCCATGCTCGTTTTTGATAAAATCAAACCCGTCTTTATACTCGACTTCCTTATAGGCAACAGCCAGGTGATGCAAGCCGTTTTCTCCCTCGGCCGCGATATTTTTCAAATATTTCTCTTTATCGCCCGATTCGCTCGCGCCCAAAATCGGCTCCGGAGCCCCCACCGAAAGAAGATACCATTTCTTCTTATCCGAATCTTCAAGTACAACGCGGCTTCTCCTGTCTCCGGGATCGAACGGAAAGTCTTCCCTGATTATCAAATGTCCCGCCGCTTTTTTAATATTCTCCGAAGCATATCTTGAAAAAGCATCCGCGTAGGAGTTCTGGATTTTTCTTTTTTTATTGCCAAACGTATCGATAGCGGCATAAACCAGCGTTTCCAAGAAAACCGAATCGGAAGCCGTTATGCTCTTTATATCCATCTTATTCTCCGTTATTGTTCCTGTCTTATCCGTGCAAAGTAAATTTATATTTCCCAGGTCTTCTATCGAGGAAAGCCTCTTCACGACAACCCTGCTTTTCGCGAGTTTTAAGGCTCCGGTTGAAAGAGTAACCGTATTAATAACCGGTAAAACCTCGGGGACAGTCGCCACGGCTAAGGCGATAATAAACAAAAGCAAACCAACCATATCGGACGAACCGGGTGCGAGGAATATTTTTATGGCAAACACCGCCGCCAGGCCGATTAAAACTATTCTCATAAAGAGCGAACTGAAAGAGCGCAGTGATTTTTCATACTGCGTTTCTCTGCGCGTCTCCGCGGACAAAGAAGCTATTTTACCAAGCTCGGTCCCGGTTCCTGTCGCATAGACTAATCCGTTCCCCTCGCCTTTCTCTATGACGCTTCCGGTAAAAACCAGGCAATCATCGGTGTTCGACGCGCCGGAGGAAATTGATTTAACAACCGGAACGGACTCACCCGTAAGCTGCGACTCGTTAACCTGCAAGCCGTTAGTGGAAACAAGCCTCATATCCGCCGGAGCTATATCCCCTTCACGCACAACAACGATATCTCCGACTGTTATTTTTCTTTCATCAACAAGATTTACCCGTCCCGCTCTTTTAATGTTTGCCTCGCGGCTTATGAATTTGGAAAGTTTTTGAATGAACTTTTCCGAGCGATACTCCTCCGCGAAACCCAAAGCGGTATTAAGAAGCAAAATCACAAGTATGACAGTCCCATCGAGGCGGTCTTTCACGCTATAGGCTATAATACTCGCCGCGAGAAGAAGATATATAAGAGAACTTTTGAACTGCCGCGACAAAACCTTAAAAACGCCGGCTTCTTTTTTCTTTAAAACATTCGGACCGTAAATTCCAAGACGCTTTATCGCCTCTTCATTGCTTAATCCGCTCTCCGAGGAACTTAATTTACCAAACAACCCGTCTATAGTTGTTGATGCGGCTTCCTGTTTGCTGATAACGACTTTTGCGTCAGGCATTTTGTTTTGAACACTCAAACTTTTACGGACCGCCGTACTTTTCCTATAAATTATAATACCTTATTTCATTCCAAGCCCAACTATTGATAAATACAGAAAAGGAAAGGGCGTGGCTCGAAATCGCCACTTGATCGCCGTCGGCACGGCCAACGACTCCGTCCCTGCGCGTCCTGACGCTGGGGAACCCAATTACTAGGGAACCCCCCTTTCCACAGCGGCTCCGGCCGAGACAGGTTATATATCCTGCGCTCGCCCGGGGTCGTTTTCTTTTTTAGAAAATCCCTTGCCGATTGTAATCTGCGGAGGAGAATCTTTAGTAATTTTATCTTAAAAGATTGCTTATGGCGTTGAGAATATTTCCGCCGAGATTTTGTATGGAGCTGGATTGCGTTTGCGTTCCTGGTGCGGGCTGATAATTCTCCGGTTGAAACATGGGAGTGGATGAACCGCTATAAGGTTGTTGCGGAGCAAACTGGCCCTGCGGCGGATAATTATTCGGCGCAGGTTGTTGTCCTTGAAAATTAGGAGTCGAACTTCCTCCTGATTGATAATACGGCATCATTAAAGTTCCATATGGAGGTGTGCCGGAACCGTTATTGAAATTTCCCTCTCGATACGGAAATGGTTCCTGGCCGCTGGTATTCATCGGCGATGGAAAGTCCTGCCGGCCCTGATTATACTGTCCCTGTTGCTGATTTCCCCGGATATCCCGAGGTTGAGGAGGATTAGCCGCAAAACAGGATTGGACTACTTGGCCGAAATTCTGATCTGCCGGACTCGATAAGGAGGGAATATTTCCTCCAAGCTTGTCTTTAACGCAAGCGGAAACCCCCGGCGGCATGTTCTGCAGCATCTCACCGACCGTCATCTGTTGAGGGCCGCCCTGCCCCTGCGCCCCTCCATTCATATCGGGGCCGAAACTATTAGGCGTGGAAGTGGATGGACGAAAACTCTGGAAGCAGGCCTGCATCTTGGTCATAACGTCAGGCGTAGGAGTAAATTGTCCGCTCTGCATTTGGCTTAAAACATGTTCGCCGACCTGATTTTGCAAACAAGTTATAATCTGTTGAGGAGCATTTTTAAGGCCGTTCTGAAACTGGTTCATGCCGTGCTGAAAATTTTGTACCTGACCCCGGCTCATAAATCCGTGCTGTTGCGCGAACTGGAGGCACTCGGTCTGATGACTGGGATCATTACAATATGCCTGGCACGATTCCGGAGAGTTGCATCCGCCAGGACCGGTCATATTTCCATTCGGACCGCCGCCGACTAATCCTGCTTGTTGCGCGAACTGCTGGCAGGTTTGTCCGTTGGCCGGATCGTTGCAGTACTCCTGGCAGGCCTGCATCGTCGCGCATCCGCCCGGAGTCTGGCCGCTTTGAGCCAGGGCCGCGATTTTTTGCATCTGCGCCAAAGTCGGCTGAGGCAAGCCGCCGTTGCTCGGAGGATTCACCCCTATTTTTTGAGAAAAGGCAAAACACTCCGCCGCGTGAGAAAGCTGATTACAGTATGTCTGGCACGAATCCTGTGTCGTACACCCGCCGGGCATCTGCCCGCCGGACTGGATATAAGCAAGAATCCTTTGCCCCTGCTCCGCCATCCGGTCGTTAGCCAGTCCGTGCGATTTCGCGAACGACAGACACGCTTGAAGATGATTCACGTCGGAACAATATGCCTGGCACGATTCCGGAGAGTTGCATCCGCCCGGACCGGCGCCATTATTTATGGCAGACACAAAATCTTTTTCTTTGGCCGCCTCGGCGCCGCTCACCAATCCATGGTTCTGCGCAAACCGGATACATGCCTGCATATGGCTGGCGTCATTGCAGTACGCGAGACAATCGGACTGTGAAGAACAGTTTCCGAGCTGAGGAACGGGATACGTTATGCTCGCAAGCGCGCTATTGGAAACTCCGGTGGAAGGATTATTAACCTGGACATTATTTAACGTCTGGGCGTTTACAACCAACGCGAGCGATACAAAAAGACCTGCCGCCGCAATCGACGCCGCCAAATAATTTATTTTTTTCATAATTTTATTGAAAAGGATTTTTATAAAGACCCTGAACCGGATTCGGAACAGTGGAAGACGCGGCGGAAGAAACGCTATTTATGGGATTAGCTGTCTTAGCGTAAATCTGCGCGCCGAGACTGGCGGTAGACGTCGCCTGAGTTTGTGTCGATGTGGCAGAAGAAGTGTTGGTATGCGTAGCGGACGGCGAAAGGAAATAATGATTAGCCCAAAGCCAGATTCCGGCTGCAATGACTATCGCGACTACTAGAATCCAAACTAGTTTTTTAATCATCGATGAATTAATTATAAAACACACGTTTTAAAAATAAATAGAAAGTTATCCACAGGCCGCACTCAAAAGCCGGATTCCTTTCAATTTTCCAACATCCTTGCCCGAAATGAATGTTTCAGGTATTATCCACACAGATCAAAATGTCCTTTAGGAGGAAATGGCGATGACTGAGGAGATCCAGTCCGGCTTCCATCCAGACTGGTTTCATCCCCATGGAGCCAGAATGGAAATAGCAAAGCGCAGGAGCAGGACTATTATCCTTGCGTCTGACGCGTCCCGTATCGAGGTCTCGTTTAAAAACAACATATGGGTTGTCTGGTGGACAGTTCAGTACGATAAGGAGTCGGCTTGCAGCGGAGTGGTTATTTTCTCGGCTGAAGAGTTGAGATCCGCTTTCGGCTTGTCCGAGCTTTCGTTCGCTGCAAGCGACTGGATTAAGAAGTGGATGGCGGATTGCGCTTCAGAAGGGAGGTTCATCCGCTATCGGAGGTTCCTGAACATCACGGGACCGGGAAACGGCCGCAAGGGAGACCCCAATGTTTCTCTGTACGTAACAGACGGGATCCGACAGGCCGTTAGCGACCTGTTGGACCGTAGCCAACGGCGTCCTCGTCTATTGAGGATGGAATTCGCCAGCGTGTTTCCATTCCCGCATTCACACGTTATCGCTTAACCCGCCCTCGCCAATTAAACTAGGCTCCGGCGAGGTATCCCGAGCCCGCCCCAAGTGTCATAAACACGAGGAGGCGGGCTTTTCTTTTTTTTGGAGAAAAGCCTATTAATATTACAAAATAACCCGACTTCCCCTTTTGCGTTTTTATTCGCTCCTAATTATACTGAATTAGTATCGAAGTTGCGAAATTAATTATTGCACCAACATGTTGCGGAAGCTTCCCGTGCGCCGTGGGTTTACAATAGCAGAATTATTGATTTATTTAGGTATTTTTTCCGCTGTCTCAATGGTGCTCTATGGCGTTCTATCGAACGTAATGGAATCCAATTCGCGCGAATCGTCGGCCAACGAATTAACAAGCCAGCTGAACACGGTCTTATCCACCGTCCAAACTTACGTCAAAGGCTCCAGCCAGATAGAAGTTTATGAGGATGCCAATCATTTGTCCTCGGCCACCACTTCCGGAAGCTATTTAATGATACGCACGCTCGCTACTTCTACCGACCCGACGTGTATTTATTTAAGCGGCGGGGTTATTAAACTGGCCATAGGACCCGATCCCCTGCATAAAAGCGAATGCACCAGCCAGACGACCGATTTAACCACCTCGAAAGCGGTTGCCAACTCATTGACCTTTATGGTCGCCCAACAGGCGGGCGGACACGCTTTCGTGCAGGTTGACGCCCGGTTGAGCAATAACACAACCAATCCCAAACTGGTGGTTTCCAAGAACATACAGTCGGTTATCGGGCGTGCCTCGGCCGCGACTTTCGATTCGGATCTTCTGCCGAATGCCGACAATACCTACAGTGTCGGCCAGACCTCGCCGGATATGCGCTGGCGGAACGGCAGTTTCGCGGGAACCGTCACGGTCGGCACCGGCGCGAGCGGAGGAAATTTGGGGATAGGAGTTGAAGTTCCGGGTTATCCTCTAGACGTCCAAGCGGCAACCGGACAAATACAAATCAAGTCCACAACCGGAACTAATTATGCTTTGCTTAGGGTTAATAACTCCGGCGGCGATCTGTATTTCGGACGGGAACGGAGCGCCGGAGGCGGACTTGCGGTTGATTCAACCGGATATGCCGGAGTTATTAACGCCCAGAGCGCATATCCTTTACAATTCGCTGTCAATAACCATGTTGCAATGACCATCTTAAACAGCGGATACGTCGGAGTCGGAACCTCAACCCCCAGCGTAAGATTAGAAGCATACCCCGGACCGGTAAAATTATGGGGAGGGTCACAATATTACACGGCATTCCAAAACGGCAACGAAATAAATATGTTCACCTCCAGCACCGTAGGAACAACGATGTATTTACAGTACGCTTCAAATGCCGCGACGAATATCGGCAAAAGTGCTTTATATATACAAGGAAATAATGGTAACGTCGGCATGGGGACAACCGGACCGGGGCAAAAACTGGATGTAATCGGTAATATCCGGGCCAGCGGAGTAATTATGCCGGGCAGCACTTCTACTCCTCCTACGACGTGCAACTCCTCATATGCCAGCTCGATTTACTATAACTCTTCCGACACGAAGATGTACTACTGTAACGGAACGGAGTGGAAAATACTCGGTGCCGCCGGCCAATTTTTCGGCGACGGCTCCGACGGGGCTTTTTTTAGTACGGGCGATGTAATTTTTCCTTGCACGCAAGATACAGGCATAGTTGTTAAGCAATATACTTCTTTTACGCTCAATACAGGGAACAGCATGACAGTAAATAACCGCTGTCGTGGATTGATTATATATTCACAAGGAAATGTTGTTATTAATGGTTCGATTAATATGAGCGGAAAGGCGGCGTGGGTTGACATAAGTCAGGGAATACCGCCCGTTATAGCGCTAAACATCAACGACGGCTTATTAAACATCGGTAAAACATGGGATGTTTCTAAATCTAATAATTTTGTAGTAATAGGTCCGACTGGATACGGAGGGGATGGGGGGAACGGCGGAAGCGCGTGGGCTACAAACACCGGCGTAGTGTCTGTAGGTGGTAAGGGTGGCTACGGATCTCCCCCGGGCGCTTTTGGCGGAGGACGCGGAGGTGGGGGCGGTGGTGGCGGCGGAGCTATGTGCACAAATGCTCCATCGATTACATCTGCTATTTTCGGAGGAGCTGGAGCCAATGCCCCAATTGGTGCAAATATTGGAGGTGCTGGAGCAACGGGCGTGTCGCAGTTTACTAACAGTTATTATGCAGGAAACGCAGCTATAAATCCTGGAGCCGGAGGAAGCGGGGTTGGTATAGCCAGCGGCGGAAGTCCAGCTGGATACGCAACGATTGGAGCTGGAGGAAGTTCATTAAATGGCGGAGGTGCTGGCGGGAGCGGAGCTGTAATAGCGATGAATAGCGGAACTCCAGGTGCGATTAGCGCAACCGGAGGAGCAGGAACGGGCAATGGTGGTGGAATAATTATTATTATAGCCAACGGTAGCATTACTATAAACTCCGGCAGCGTGTTGGCAAACGGGTCATCTGGCGCGTCTGGAAGCAATGGATCTTATATCTCGGCATCCGGCCTAGAAGGGTATGGTATAGCGACTGGAGGCGGTGGAGGCGGAGGTGCTGGAGGCGGTGCTATCGGCATTTTTTACAAAACCACATTTGCAAATAATGGATCTGTTATTGCAAATGGCGGCAACGGGGGTAGTGGTGGCAGCACATCCGGAAGTTTATCAAATTGTTATAGCGGTATCTATAATTACACTCCTGCTTCACAAGGCCAGAATGGCGGTAATGGAACAGTAAAAATTGTCCAACTATAAGACTTACCAGTGTTCTCTTATATGCTCCATCGCGTACTCCATGCTGCTATTCACCTTCTTGCCGGGATTGAAAATGTTCTGCGGGTCGAAGATTTTTTTGGTTTCTTCGAACAAGGCGTAAACTTTGTCGCCGTACATTTCTTTCAAATACGGACTGCGGATGATTCCGTCGTTATGCTCGGCGGTTATCGAGCCTCCGTATTTCAGAATCAGGTCGTACACCTTCGGTCCCAGCTCCTTAATGATCTGCTTGGTCTTGGGGTCTTCTATTTTCATTAACGGGATAACGTGGAAATTGCCCTCGCCGACGTGTCCGGCAATGGTATAAATCAAACCGGTGTACTGCGCGAAAAGCGCGTTTAACTCTGGCAGGAATTCCATTAAACGATCCGGATTAACGATAAAGTCGTCTATAAACGGCGCGGTGTGCTTGTCTTTTATCTTGTTGCGCAAAAGATTGAAGCTTTCGCGGCGTATCAGCCAGTATTTCTTTATGTCCTTGTCGCTTCTCGCTACTTTTGCCTGCAAACGAAGCTCGGAAACTATTTTATTTTTAAGCTCTTCCGCTTTTCCGTCTATTTCCTTTTCGTCGTT